>JBEBAF010000131.1:0-2548 GCA_041159045.1 Actinomycetota bacterium | reverse complement strand
TCGACTATCCGCGTGGCGATTTCTGGCGCGACTACGTGCACGAAACCTTCGCGGGGTTGGTGATGGCCGTCGTTGCATCGCAGGTGGTGACCCCCACCGAGCGCGGCGAAGCAATGTTCGCTGCCATGGCAACGCGTGCGGCGCAACACGCACTCGACCTCGAGTCTTTCGATCTTTTG
The DNA here is from genome assembly GCA_041159045.1 of Actinomycetota bacterium. Classification (GTDB taxonomy): domain Bacteria; phylum Actinomycetota; class Acidimicrobiia; order Acidimicrobiales; family Ilumatobacteraceae; genus F1-20-MAGs119. The sequence goes on along the minus strand of JBEBAF010000131.1, from coordinate 2,369 downwards.
TGAGGACCGCATGACCGGTGAACTTCCGAACTTCCACATTCCGCACATGGAAAAGATCGAATGGATGGTCGAGACGAAAGGGTGGGCCATCGAAACGGTTGCCGCGGGTGCCTTCGTCACCTCCGATGGCGACCCCTTGCCGACGTATTCGTACACCATCAATTTCTCCGAACGTTTCTCGATGCCCGAGATCGTCATCGTCGGCCTCACTCCGGTCGCGTGCAGCGGCATCTTCGATCTTCTCGCCGACATCTGCTCGTCGGGCCAGCACATCGACGTTGATGCAACGGTGACGGGGTTGTTCGACGGCGACCAGCGCGCACGCTTCTTGCCAATCGACGCCGCGAGTCGAGCCGAAATGTTCGCGACCGCGTTTGCGTGGTACAAGCAAACGCCCCCACGCATCGTTCAATTGCTGTGGCCCGATCGCAACGGCTTTCTGCCCGGCGAAGCCGGTTTCGATCAGCGCCTTCGGTTCACGCAGCCGATTCTCGGCTAGAAACCGCGATTCTCGTTCAGGTGCGTCGCCAGTGCATCGAGCGAGGCGATGTCACCCGTGAGGAGTTTCGCTTTCGTTGCTGCACCAAGTGGCACGAAGCCAACGACGGTTTCGAATCCTGCGTGCGGTCTTCCCAGAACGACGCGCAGCGCGTGTTCGAGTGCACCAATCGGGTCTGCGTCGTAGGCTGACATCAATCTTTCAACATCGGCTTTGGTGAGTCGTCGTGCACGACCCGCAGCGTCGACCCGACGTACCAGATACGGCGACATGTACCCCGCGTAGCGGGCCCGAAGTTCGGGGGACTGCCAATCATTTCCCGAAACTCGGCCACGACACGACGGTGCGCCACAAGCACACGCGAATTCGTCGTAATCGCTTCCGTCGGCCATCGCGTAGTCGAACGTCAGCGACTCGCCGACCTCGATGTCGCGCATTGCAACCACCTGTGCGGCGCCGCCCATGCCGCAATTCGGTTCGCATGAATGGTTGATGGCATCGCCGGGTTCGCGGTCGGGCGGCCCGAGAAGGAACGAATCGTCGTCGATTTGTATCGAACGCGACCGACGATCTTCGGGCATCGTGTCGAAAGTGGCGCGATTCATGAACGTTCCGCCGAAGCACGCAACGATGGTGCCCAAGGGTATGGGTGCGATTGCGAAGGCGCCGAACCCCGCGCCCCGCGTCGGGCGCATCTCGGCGAGCGGCGTGAGGAAGTTGTCGGCCACGGAGCGGCACGGTAACGGGTTTCGCGGATAGGCTGTTGGAAAATTCAGCATCACGAGCGACCGGGTCTCCGGTCCGGCAACCGGGGTAGGTCCACGGTGCCAGCTCAACCGGTTTCGGTTGGGGATGTGGCGGGAAACCGCAACGGACTCGCTCTCTCGAGATTCTGAACCCAGAAGTTCGAATGTTCGGAAATGAACCACTGGCGAGAGGAGGCGAGAAGACATGACACGACGCGACTATCCGGCAAGCGGGGCGTGGAGAGCAGGCGACCCTGCAGGCACCCGACAGTTCTTCTCGCTGCCAACCGATCGTGCCGTTGCGCTCGACGTGGGCTCGACCCTGAAGGGTGTCACCGTTGCCTACGAAACCTGGGGCTCGCTGAATGCCGACGCCTCGAATGCGGTGCTGCTGTGCCACGCGTGGACCGGCGACTCGCATGCGGCAGGACCGGCCGACGACGGGCATCCAACACCCGGTTGGTGGGAGGGGCTCATCGGCCCCGGCCTGGCCATCGACACGAACGAGTACTTCGTGGTGTGCGCCAACGTTCTTGGTGGTTGCCAAGGCAGCACCGGCCCGGCATCGCCGCACCCCGATGACGGACGCCCGTACGGTTCGCGTTTCCCCGTCATCACGATCCGTGACATGGTGCGTGCCCAAGCGCGCATGGCCGACCATCTGGGTGTACGCGTGTGGCACAGCGTCATCGGTGGATCGATGGGTGGCATGCAGGTACTCGAGTGGGCCGTGATGTTCCCCGATCGTGTGCGGTCGGTCATTCCGATCGCCACGTGTGCGCAGGCAAGTGCACAGCAAATCGCGTGGGGCGCCATCGGTAGGCGGGCAATCAGGCTCGATCCGCGTTGGTGTGGAGGCGATTATTACGAAGCCGCGCCGGGCGATGGCCCGTGGGAGGGTCTCGCGATCGCGCGCATGATCGCACAGGTCACCTTCCGCAGCGACAACGTCTTCACCGAGAAGTTCGGTCGCGAACTCGCCGACGGCAATGCCGAAAAGAGTGGCATCGACATGTGGGATCGCTTCGAAGTCGAGCGTTATCTCGACCATCACGGCGACAAGTTGGTGCGTCGATTCGACACCAACAGCTACCTCACCATCGGCAAGGCAATGGATTTGCACG
>JBEBAF010000130.1:0-3989 GCA_041159045.1 Actinomycetota bacterium | reverse complement strand
CCGCATGCGTTGGCCAGCACCGTTGCGCCGATTGCCTCGAGGTCGGCCATCAGGCCGTCACGCTCGATCGTTGCACGGATCTGCTCTGAACCTGGCGAGATGAGAAGTTCGACCTTCGCCTTCAAGCCCTTTGCCGCTGCTTGGCGCGCGACGGACGCTGCGCGCGTGATGTCTTCGTACGACGAGTTGGTGCAGCTGCCGATGAGCGCAGCGGACACTTCGAGCGGCCAATCGTTTTCACGCGCCGCCTTGCCGACGCCGTCTTTGCCGACCTTGTGTGCTCGGTCAGGCGAGTGGGGGCCGTTGATGAGCGGCTTGAGCGTCGACAGATCGATTTCGATGAGTTGGTCGTACGACGCGTCGTCGTCGGGGCGAAGATCCGCTGCAAGCTTGTCGGCCGCGTCTGCGATTGCTTCGCGACCGGTTGCCTTCAAATACATCGCCATGTTGTGGTCGTAGGCGAACACCGAACACGTTGCACCGATTTCTGCGCCCATGTTGCAGATCGTTGCCTTGCCGGTGCCCGAGATGGTGTCGGCGCCGGGTCCGAAGTATTCGACGATTGCGCCCGTACCGCCTTCGACGGTGAGAAGGCGTGCAACTTCGAGAATGACGTCCTTCGGGCTCGACCAACCCGACAGTGAGCCCGTGAGTTTCACGCCGATGACCTTCGGCCAACGAACGTTGAACGGGAAGCCTGTCATCACGTCGACCGCGTCGGCTCCACCGACACCGATGGCAACCATGCCGAGTCCACCCGCGTTGGGTGTGTGACTGTCGGTGCCGATCATCATTCCGCCGGGGAATGCGTAGTGCTCGAGTACGACTTGGTGGATGATGCCGCTGCCCGGGCCCCAGAAACCGATGCCGTACTTTGCCGACACCGAACGGAGGAAGTCGTAGACCTCTTTGTTCGTGTCGATGGCGACGCCCATGTCGATCTTTGCGCCGACCTTCGCCGTGATGAGGTGGTCGCAGTGAACGGTTGACGGCACCGCAGCTTCCGGAAGACCGGCGGTCATGAATTGCAGGAGGGCCATCTGTGCCGTCGCGTCTTGCATCGCCACGCGATCCGGATTGAAGTCGGCGTAGCTGCGACCGCGCTCCATTTCTTGATTCGCGGGGTCGACCAAGTGGTTGATGAGAATCTTCTCGGCGAGCGACAGCGGACGACCGAGTCGCTTGCGACCCAGGGCGCTGCGCTCGGGGAGCGTTCCGTAAACCTTGTTGACGAGTTCGATCGGGGTTCCTGCGGAAACGGCCACGGCGGCTCCTTTTGTTGGGTTTGCCCTTTGGGGGTTGCTTTTTGTCGGCTTGTAGACAACTCTAATACAAGTGCGTTCCATCCGCTATCAGCAAATCGCCGCCGTTCTGCGCGATCGCGTACTTGCCGGAGAGTTTGCCGCCGGACGGATGTTGCCGAGCGAATCGGAATTGTCGGGTGAATTCGAGGCCAGTCGCGTGACGGTGCGCCGCGCGCTCGAGCTGTTGCGTGACGAGGGCTTGGTCGATGCTCGGCAAGGGTTCGGATGGTTCGTCGCGGGCGATCCGTTTCGCCAGCCGCTCGGACGTTTGGCCACCATCGAAGAGCAGATGGCAGAAAGCGGAGTCGTGTCCGAACGTCGCATTCTCGAATTCGCTTTCGAACGTGCTCCGAAGTTCGTGGCAAAGGTCTTGAACACGCAGCAGGTTTTGCGAGTCAAACGTTTGAACATGGCCGATGGCGAACCGTTCGCAATCGTCACGGTGTGGTGTCCGGCCGAACTCGGCCAGAACTTGTCGCGCAAGGATGTCGAACAATCGCCGTTCTATGAGCTGCTCGATGTTCCGTTGCAAGGCGCAACGCAAACGATCGGCGCCGACGCTGCTTCGGTCGACGACGCAAAGTTGCTGCAGGTTCCGGTCGGTTCGCCCGTGCTGCGATGCGAACGCGTCACATCGAACGTGAAGGGTCAGCCGGTGTTGTTGTCGCGCCACGTGTTTCCGGCGCACCGCACCGAATTTGTGGTTGATCTTCCGCAGGCCGCGCCGTCGATCGCGCCGTCAGGCCTTCGCCTCGTCGACTAACCCCAAGGGTTTTCGGCGCGTTACGGAGCGAGATTTAAGCGAATTTGCGCCGAGAAACCTGCAGAGACTGCTAGCGGGTGCCCCAGGTGTCCCAGTGCATCACCGTGTCGAGTGGCAGACGCTTGGCGACTTTGAATTCCGTGCCGACGGTGTAGGCGATGGGGAAGAGGCCGGCCTGCGACACCTGGTCGTAGGGAATGCCGAGAACTTCGGCGGCCTGCTTTTCGCCCTCGCCGATGAGGTGAATCGTTGTCCATGCCGAACCCATGCCGCGTTCGCGCAACGCCATCATGAACGACCACACGGCGGGAAGCAACGAGCCCCAAGCCGAGGCGCCCTGGAAGACCGACGCATTGTCGAGGCGTCCCATGATGCAGGGCACCAGCAAGAGCGGCGCGCGGTGGAAGTTCTCGGTGAGGTAGGTCGCCGACTCGGTGATCTTGTCGCGTTGCTCGGCGCGCAGGTCGCCCTCTTCGTACTGTGCGCTGCGCGGGTTCTTTGCATAGATCGAGAAGTTCGACTTGTAGATGTCGGCGAGTGCCTGCTTCTTCTTCGGATCTTCGACGATGACGAATTGCCATCCCTGGCTGTTCGAACCGGTGGGCGCCTGGAGTGCGATCTGCAGACACTCTTCAACAACCGAACGCTCGACCGGCTTGTCGAAGTCGAGGCGTTTGCGCACGCTGCGTGTCGTGGTGAGTACTTCGTCGGCTGTGAGGTTCAGTTTCATAGGGGCAGTGTGTCACGTTGACGTGGCGCGTGACACACTGGGGGAATGAGCACCGAACAACGAGTCACAGTGGACGTCAGCGGGGGGATCGCCGACGTTCGAATGAACCGTCCCGACAAGCGCAATGCACTCGATGGGGCGATGTTCGCCGCATTGGTGGAAGCCGGTGAAGAACTGAAGTCGCGCAAAGACGTTCGCGTGGTGGTTCTCTCGGGTGAAGGCTCGTCGTTCTGTGCGGGTCTCGACTTTGGGTCGTTCCAGCAAATGGCCGGCGGTGGCCGCGCCGACGGCGAACGTCAGCCAGCGGCGTCCGACATGGCCCCGGGTCGCATCACGCATCTCGGCCAGCAGTCGGCCTGGGTGTGGCAGGAAATTCCGGTGCCCGTCATTGCGGCGGTGCACGGCCACGCGCTTGGCGGAGGCATTCAAATTGCTCTCGGTGCCGACATCCGCATCGTTCACCCTGATACACAAATGTCGGTACGTGAAATTCACTGGGGTCTCGTTCCCGACATGACCGGAACGTTGACAGCCAGCCGTCTTGCGCGTCCTGACTTGGTGAAGGAAATCGTGTTCACCGCCCGTGTGTTCAGCGGCCTCGAGGCCTATGAAATGGGTCTCGCCACCCGTGTGTCGGACAACCCGCGTGAAGATGCAATGGCGATGGCAGCCGAAATTGCCGATCGCAGCCCCGATGCGGTGCGCGGGGCCAAAGCTTTGATCAATCGTCTGTACGCGCAGCAGGCCGCCGAGCAGTTCGCCGAAGAGCGGCGGGTCATCGGTGGCCTCATCGGCAAGCCGAACCAGGTCGAGGCGGTCATGTCGAACTTCGAAAAGCGGAAATCGGCTTTCCACGACCCCGAATAGAGCGGTAGCCTGAGCGAACTGCTCGGGCCAGCGTCGTCCCCAGCGGCTACATAGTTCGGATTCGTCCGAACGTCAGCCCTTCTCGGTGCGAAATCGTGCAAAACCCGCACGGTGGCGCGCCGAGAACCCTCGAGTGAGAGGTCGATTGTGACGACGCAAACTTCATCCCCCTTCTATCGTCCTGCAACGGGTCTGTACGACCCACGGTTCGAACACGACGCATGTGGTGTGTCGTTCGTTGCGAACATGAAAGGCGTCGCCAGTCACGACATCGTTGCCAAGGGCATCGGCGCTTTGTGCAACATGGAGCACCGCGGTGCAACCG
>JBEBAF010000129.1:0-8027 GCA_041159045.1 Actinomycetota bacterium | reverse complement strand
TTCATGACAGCGGCGCGCGATCGTCTCCGGCAGGCAATCGCCGCCGCCAACATCCGCGACACCGAAGTTGCGGTTGTGTCGAACGTCGATGCACTCGCGCACGATTCGGCCGAAGAATGGTCGTCGCTGCTGTCAGCGCAGTTGTCGAGCCCGGTTCGCTGGAAGCACTCGCTTCTCACCATGGCCGAAGCGGGTGTCACCGGTTTCGTCGAACTCGGACCGGGAGGCGTTCTCACGGGAATGGCCAAACGAACCGTCGACACGGCGCGAACGATCAGCGTTGCCACACCCGATGAACTCGACAAGTTGATCGACTGGGTGAACAAAGCAGCGCCAACCGGCCCGGCGCCGCTCGAAGGCGAGCACCTCTTTGCAACCGAGCGCCTGGTTGTCAGCCCCTGCGCAGGCGTTTTCAGTCCCGACAATGCCCATCCGGCGGGAACGCCAATCAATGTCGGTGACCTGCTCGGGTCGGTCGGCGACACCGAAGTACGCAGTCCGTTCGCAGGAATTCTTCAGAGCTACATCGCGGTGGATGGCGAACGTGTCACCCACCGCCAACCCATCGCCTGGCTGCGGACCAACTGACCATGCCACAGATCCCGCCGGCGGCGATCGGCGCACGATTCACCGGCTGGGGTCGGGCACTGCCTCCGAAAGTTCTCACCAACCACGACCTCGAAGCAATGGTCGAAACGTCTGACGAGTGGATCCGCGAGCGGACGGGCATCGAACGGCGTCATGTCGGAGGAACGACCTCCGGTCTTTCGATCGAAAGCGGACGCCTCGCTCTCGAGATGGCCGGTATCGATCCATCCGAAATCGATGCGCTCGTGCTCTCCACCACGACCCCCGACCGCACGGTTCCCGCAACGTCGGCCACCGTCCAGAACGGACTCGGATTGAAGTGCGGCGCGTTCGACGTCAATGCCGCATGCAGTGGCTTCGTCTACGCAACGGTCGTCGCGCACGGCCTCATCGCGATGGGTGCACGCAAGGTTCTTCTCATCGGCACCGACACTCTGGCACGCATCACCGATTGGTCTGACCGCAACACTGCCGTCCTGTTCGCAGACGGCAGCGGTGCCGCGGTGCTCGAGGCCACCGACGGCCCGGGCCAACTTCTCGCATGGGACATCGATTCAGACGGTTCCGCTGAGGAACTTCTGTACTGCGAAATCGGCGGCACCATCCAGATGGATGGCAAAGAGGTGTTCCGCCGCGCCGTCCGCATCATGGTCGACTCCGCAAAGAAGTCGATGGCAATCGCCGGAATCACTGCCGATGACCTTTCACTCGTTGTTCCGCACCAGGCGAACATCCGCATCATTTCGGCGGCTTGCGATCGCCTCGGTATACCCCTCGACCGCGCAGCAGTGTGCATTCAGGAAACCGGCAACACATCGTCAGCCTCGATTCCACTCGCACTCTTCGATGCGGCTGACAAAGGTCGCCTCAAGCAAGGCGATCTCGTTCTGCTCGTTGGTTTCGGCGCCGGAATGACGGCAGCAAGTGCGATCATTCGTTGGGGAGTCTGACATGTCTCGCGTAGTCCTCATCACCGGCGGGTCGCGAGGAATCGGCGCAGCCTGCGCACGACGCTTCGCGGCGCAAGGAGACAAGGTTGCGATCACGTTCAACTCGTCACCTCCACCCGACGATCTGATCTCAGCCGGAGTGATCGCAGTGAAATGCGACGTCACATCGACCGAGTCGGTCGACGCGGCATTCAAAGAGATCGAAGAAAAGCTCGGCAACGTCGAGGTGCTCGTCTCGAATGCCGGCATCACCAAGGACGGACTCTTCGTTCGCATGAACGAGGGCGACTTTGCTGGGGTGATCGATGCCAACCTCACCGCTGCCTACAGAGTGTGCAAGCGCGCCACACAGACGATGTTGCGCGCACGTTCGGGCCGAATCGTGCTCATGTCATCGGTGGTCGGACTACTCGGTTCGGCGGGTCAGGCCAATTACGCGGCATCGAAAGCCGGACTCGTGGGCCTCGCTCGCTCACTCGCCCGCGAACTGGGATCACGAAACATCACTGTGAATGTCGTCGCACCGGGACCCGTTGCCACCGACATGACCGCAGGACTTGGCGAAAAGCGCATCGCGGAACTCACTGCTGCTGTCCCGCTTGCACGCATGGCCACGCCCGACGAGATCGCCGGCGTCGTCGCGTTCCTCTCGTCACCCGATGCGGCGTACATCACCGGCGCCGTGATTCCGGTCGACGGCGGTCTGGGCATGGGACACTGATTCCTACCCACGGGTAACGCTTGATCGACAAGTCATGGCCGGAAGATGCCCGCGTGGCAGAATGTACGAACCGAATCAAAGGAGCAACCATGAGCGATGACCTGTTCGCCCGTTTCACCAAGTGCGCAGTCGATGTCCTCGGAGTCGACGCGGCTCAGGTCACGAAGGAAGCCAAGTTCGGCGATGATCTCGATGCCGACAGTCTCGACCTCGTCGAACTTGTCATGGCCCTCGAGGAAGAGTTCGATGTTGAAGTTCCGGAAGAGGAACTGAAGGACATCCAGACCATCGGCCAGGCATTCGACCTGGTGGTCTCGAAACTCTGATGCGCAATCCGTTCGCCAACGGCGGACCCCACCGCGTCGCAATCACGGGTCTCGGCGTCGTCGCACCCTGCGGAATCGGACGCGATGCTTTCTGGAAGGGTCTTCTCGGCCCCGGAATCACCGACACGAAATCGAATGAGATTTCCGATTGGGATCCCAGCCCGTACTTCGACAATCCAAAGGAAGCCCGTCGCGCCGACCGCGTCGAGCAGTTCGCGCTCGCGGCAGCGGGTGAAGCCTTTGCTCAAGCCGGAAACATCACGGTCGAGAAGTCACGGTTCGGAACGATATTCGCAACCGGCGTCGGTGGTCTTCACACGCTCGAAGAACAAGTCGGGGTGCTCCTCGAAAAGGGCGCGCGTCGCGTTTCGCCGTTCCTTGTTCCGATGATGATGGCGAACGCATCCGGCGCCGCAATCTCGATGCGTTACGGGCTTCAAGGACCGAATGAAACGATTTGCACGGCCTGTGCCGCCTCCACTCATGCGATCGGCTACGCGGCTCGTCTCGTGGCCTACGGCATCTGCGACGCCGTGGCAACGGGAGGTTCCGAGGCCGCTGCGACACCAACTTCACTCGCAGGCTTCGGCAACATGACCGCACTCTCCTCTTCTGGCTCGAGCAAGCCCTTCGATGCCACACGAGATGGCTTCGTCATGGGTGAAGGTGCAGCCGTCCTCATCCTCGAACGGTACGACCTTGCTATTGCGCGAGGCGCAACGATTCTGGGCGAGGTGTTGGGTGCGGCCAGCAATGCCGACGCACACCACATCACTGCACCGGCGCCCGGCGGCACCGGTGCCCAAGCTTGCATGAGGCTCGCACTCGACGACGCAGGACTCTCCCCCGAGCAGATCGTTCACATCAATGCGCACGGCACGTCAACGCCACTGAATGACGCTGCCGAGGCCGCGGCCATGGCAGTTGTCTTCGGTGCCACTCGTCCCGCAGTCACCTCGACGAAGGGCGTCACCGGACACGCGCTGGGCGCGGCGGGGGCACTCGAGGCGGCAGCCGTTCTGCTGTCGTTCGAGAACAAACTGATACCCCCGACGGCCGGCACCACGGCACTCGATCCCGAACTCGACATCGACCTAGTTGTCGGTTCTGCAAGGCCATGGATACCCGGACCGTCGATGTCGAACAATTTCGGTTTCGGCGGTCACAACGGTTCGGTCATCCTCTCGCCTGCTTCGTAATCAAGCACCCGAGTCGCTGCGTTCCAATCGCCAACGACAGCCCACCCCTGACTCCGCCGGGGCGAGCGGCATTTGGGCGTAGTGAGGGTCGTCGGCCCTCACGAATTCTCCGGCAAAGGCGAAGCCGAGCTTCTCGGGAATCCGCCGCGACGCTTGGTTGAGCGGATCGTGGACGATTTCGATGGCTTCCACATCGGGCAACTCGAATCCCACGTCGACCATGACTGCTGCGGCGAGCGCCGCGATTCCACGACGAACGTGACCAGCGTGCACCCAATACCCGATCTCGAGCGTCCCCGGACCCGAACGGACATGCAGCCCCGTACTGCCAACGAGTACACCGTTCTCGAATACGCCGTAGGCAAACGATGCCTTCGTCTCCCACTCATTGGACCATTCAGCGAGTAGCGCCCTTCGTTGTTCGACGTTTTGCGGTTCATGTTCGATCCACGGCATCCACGGACGAAGATGGTCGATGCTTGCCGAAACCGCCTCGACCATCGACGCCGCATCGTCGGGCGTGTAGCGGCGAACAACAAATGAATTGATGTCGACACACTCGCGCGGGTAGCCGCCGAGCCAACTCTGCCCGGTTCTCACTCGAGCATCCGATTACGCATCGACCAGAACGAACATCAGGTCGCACTCGCACGCAACCTCGCCGTTCAACAGCGCACGCCCCGAACCCTTGCCCGCACGTGACGACATACGACCCAACGTCACTTCGAGGGTCAACGTGTCGCCGGGTCCGACCTGGCGCCGAAATCGGGCACCATCGAGTCCACCAAACAACGGCAGCTTGCCTTTCATGTCGGGATTGCTCAACACGACATAGGCGCCTACCTGGGCGATCGCCTCGCACATGAGGACACCCGGGAGCGTCGGACGTCCGGGAAAGTGTCCGGCGAAGAACCATTCGTCACCCGACAAGCGCCACGTTCCCGTAGCCGCGCTCGCGCCATCGGTAGCGATGATCTCATCGACGAACAGAAACGGTGGTCGGTGCGGCAGCACCTGATCGGGTGCGGGAAATGGCACGGGCTACTTCCCCAATGCCTTCAACAGGTTTGCCGGGGTGTCTTTCGGCGAGATCTTGTACCACGCCTCGAGAATCACTCCGTCGGGCCCCACGAGAAACGCTGAGCGTTCGATTCCCATGTACTCGCGTCCGTACATGCTCTTCTTCTTCCACACCTTGTAGGCCTTCGCCACCTTGTTCTCGGTGTCGGCGAGCAGTGTGAAGCCAAGTTCGTATTTGTCATCGAACTTCTTTTGTTTCTCGGGCTTGTCGGGACTGATGCCGATGATCACGGTTCGTCCGATCCGATCTTTGATGTCGCGCAACCCGCACGACTGCGCCGTGCAACCGGGAGTGTCGGCCTTCGGATAGAAGTACACGAGCACCTTCTTCTTCAGGTATTTGTCGAGTGAAACGGACTTGCCGTTTTGGTCCAACAATTCAATGGCAGGTGCTTTGTCTCCGGGCTTCAGCATGCGACAAAACTAGTGGACGATGCATCGCTGACAGAGTCGAAAAGACGGTGCCGACTCAACTGATTGCGGCGCGTACTTCTGCGATGTAATCGCCAACCGCGTCGGGACCCGACTCCATGAGACGACGCACCACTGACGCGCCCTGAATCACGCCGTCGGCGACTCGACACGCTTCGCGCGCTTGTTCGGCGTTCGACACGCCGACGCCGATCAGTACGGGCTTGTCGGTGACCGCCTTGACGCGACGCGCAATGTCGGTTGCCGTGTTGGCGAGGGCAGAGCGTTCGCCCGTGATACCCAGCAGACCGACTGCGTACACGAAACCCCTCGCCCTTTCGGCAATCCGTGGAAGACGCGTATCAGGCGCAGTGGGCGCAGCCAGCATGACCGTTTCCACGCCCGCCGCATCGGCTGCTTCGCACCAAGACCCCGCCTCTTCCAGTGGCAGGTCGGGCACGATGGCTCCGGACACTCCGCTGTCACGACACATCGCGGCAAATCGCTCGTGACCTGCCCGGAAGACCGTGTTGTAATACAACATCACAACGATGGGTACCTGCACGTCGAGCGTGGGAATCTCGGCCAGAATGCTCTGAGGTGTGGCACCGGCATCGAGAGCGCGCTGCGAAGCCTCTTGAATCACAGGGCCGTCCATGACGGGGTCCGAAAACGGGATACCCACTTCGACGGCATCTGCGCCAGCAGCCACGGCAGAACGAATCGCCACTTTCCAATTCAGCAACCCGCCGGTCACATAGGGAACGAGCAGTTTTCGACCCGCTGCGCGTTGCGCACGCAGATGCGATTCGAGACCCGTCACGAAAGAATGTCCATCATCTGAGCAACGTCTTTGTCGCCACGACCGGACAAGTTCATCAGAACCGTATTTCCTCGCATCTCGGGTGCGGCCCGTACGATCCACGCCAATGCATGGGCACATTCGAGCGCAGGAATGATCCCCTCGGATTTCGCCAACAAGCTGAACGCCGAGATGACTTCGTCATCGGTGACAGCCGGATACTCAGCGCGTCCGATTTCGGCGAGATACGAATGCTCTGGGCCGACTCCCGGATAATCAAGACCGGCGCTGATGGAATGCGCTTCTTGAACTTGGCCGTACTCGTCCTGCATGAGATAACTCTTCATGCCGTGAACGACGCCGGGCACGCCTCGGCCTACTGCGGCGCCACCAGCCGGTTCGACACCAATGAGGCGCGCACTCGTATCGACGAAACCCGAGAAAATGCCGATTGCGTTCGAGCCGCCGCCGACGCATGCAACCACGACGTCGGGGTCGGCACCCGTGAGTTCACGAACTTGTTCGCGTGCTTCGTCACCGATCACCCTGTGGAACTGGCGCACCATCCATGGATAAGGATGCGGACCCATCACCGAGCCCAAGCAGTAATGGGTTGATTCAACGGTCGCGACCCAATCACGCATTGCTTCGTTGACTGCATCCTTCAATGTGCGACTACCCGACTGCGCGGCTTCGACCTCGGCGCCGAGCAGGCGCATACGAAACACATTGAGTGCTTGGCGTTCCATGTCGACGGCACCCATGTACACCTTGCACTCGAGACCCAACAGAGCAGCGGCCGTGGCCGAAGCGACGCCATGCTGACCCGCGCCGGTTTCCGCCACGATGCGCTTCTTGCCCATGCGCTTGGCCAGTAGTGCCTGACCGAGAACGTTGTTGATCTTGTGCGAGCCGGTGTGGTTCAGGTCTTCGCGCTTCAAGAGCAGCCGAATACCGAGCTGCCGGCCGAGATTGTGGCATTCGGTGAGAATCGATGGTCGACCGGCATATGTGCGGAGAAGATGATCGAGCTCGGCGCGAAACGCAGAGTCGGACCACGCGTCGCGAAACGCCGCCTCGAGTTCCTGACACGCCGGAACAAGAGTTTCGGGGACGAAGCGACCCCCGAACTGGCCGAATCTTCCCGAATCTGTGGGGTCAACCATCACGCTCATCGGCGACAGTCTCGCAGGAGTTGATTCGAGTCACCCACTCGTCAGCGCCAATTCAGCGCCGAGTGTCAGAGGTCATCAGCCCAGTCGTAGGGCATTTCGTCGGGTCCGAGATACGGGGTGGGCGCCGAGGCTCGTGCGTTCGCGATGAACGTACGCATGAGACGCGCATCTTTCTTGCCGGGTGCCGATTCGACTCCGCTCGAAACATCGAGACCCCACGGACGCACCTGCGCAACCGCGGCAGCAACATTTTCGGGATTCAGACCTCCAGCCAGAATGATTCGTGGCCCAATGGCGACGTCACCCGCCAAACTCCAATCGAAGACCTCGCCCGAACCCGGAGCCGGAGCGTCGAGGAGAATCAGGCCGGTTCCGAATTGATCGGCACGACGTGCATCGACCGACCCGGCCACGACGGCCTTGATGACGAACCGAACGTGTTCGGCGACTTCGGCAACATCGGCGACCGATTCGTGACCATGCAATTGGGCGGCCTTCAACCCGGCTTCGTGAACCATGTCAACCACACGACGCGGATGCTCGTCACGAAAAACACCCACGGTCAGGATTTCGGGAGGCAACCGCCGCGTGATGTCGTACACCCGCTGAACCGCGACTTGTCGAGGTGACGGAGCGAACACGAACCCAACCGCGTCGGCACCCATGGCGACGGCCAACAAGGCGTCGTCCTCGGTGGTGATGCCGCAGATCTTGATGAACACTGAAACTGACGGTACTACGCAACCCGGAGCGCACCGAGGGATTTCTCGATGTC
>JBEBAF010000128.1:0-3656 GCA_041159045.1 Actinomycetota bacterium | reverse complement strand
CGATTGATGGCATTCCGCTCACGCCGAAGCCGCTCGACTTCTACTCGATGCCCAAGTTCGACAACTTCGAAGACGAACGTCGGCACCGCAAAGAACGCCTCGCCGGCGCGCTACGCATCTTCGGCAAGTTCGGGTTTTCCGAAGGTGTTGCCGGCCACATCACCGTTCGCGACCCTGAGTTCACCGACCATTTCTGGGTCAACCCGTTCGCGATGTCGTTCCGACAGATCAAGGTCAGCGATTTGATTCTCGTGAACCACGACGGCGACGTCGTGTACGGCTCGCGCCCCGTCAACCGTGCCGCATTCGTTCTGCACGCCGCAGTGCACAAGGCCCGCCCCGACATCAACGCCGCAGCTCACGCCCACTCGGTGTACGGCAAGTCATGGTCGTCGCTCGGCCGTCTTCTCGACCCGATCACGCAAGATGCGTGCGCCTTCTACAACGACCACGTTCTCATCGACGACGTCGGTGGAAAAGTCGTCTTCGAAATCGAAGACGGCATCCGCTTTGCCGAGCGATTCGGCAACTACAAGGCGGCGATCCACCAGAACCATGGCCTGTTCACCACCGGCGAAACGGTCGACGCCGCGGCTTACGCATTCATCACCATGGAGCGCACGTGCCAGGCACAGCTCATGGCGGAGGCCGCCGGTAAGCCGAAGCTCATTCCCCACGAGTGGGCCGACTACACCCGCGAGAACACCGCGCACAAAGCTGCGATGTGGCTGAACTTCCAGCCTCTCTGGGAAGACATCATCAAGTCCGACCCAGACCTCTTCGACTAGAACCCCCAAGGGTTCTCGGTGTGAATTGACTCGGATTTTGCAACAACGCGCACCGAGAAAACTCGATTACGAAGCGGAAGTTCTCTTCGTCATTTCTGCATTCGCCCTCAACTCGGGAAATGCAATCGCGAAGTCCTATTTTGACATTGCGAATCCGGCGACCCTCGCTTGGCTGCGTATGTTCGGTGCAATGGTCGTTGCGGCGCTCATCGCAGGTCCACGAAAACTCCGCCCTTCGCGGTGGTCGAAAGAATCATTACGAGCAGCTGCAGTATTCGGACTGTCCACCGGCCTCACGAGTAGTTTCTTCTATCTCGCCGTTGATCGACTACCTCTGGGCAAAGGCGTGGCGATCGAATTCATCGGCCCGATCACGGTCGCCGCATTGTTCACGCGCAGTCGACGAAATGCTCTCGCGCTGTTGCTCGCCATCGGCGGTGTGGCCATTCTCAGCGGAGTCGAGCTGGGCAGCGAGCCTCTTGGCGTGATGTTCATTCTTCTCGCTGCCACGTCGTGGGCATTTCACATCGTTTATGGATCGCGTGTCGCGAACGCACATTCCGGAATCGACGGCCTTGCAATGGCATTCGTATTCGGCGCGATCCTCACGCTTCCCCTCGGCGCCATCGATACCGCAGCGGTTGTCCACCATCCGTGGTTGATCGCGATCGGCCTCCTGGTCGGAACTCTTGCCAGCGTGACGAGCTACGGCATCGACCAGCGAATCCTGCGAAAGGTGAGCGTTCGCCACTATTCCGTCTTGCTCGCGATGCTCCCGATCGTGTCGAGCCTGTTCGGCTACGTCGTCTTCGATCAATCGCCCAGTGGATGGGACTTCGTCGGCGGCACACTGATCATCGCGGGAATCGCACTTCAAGAACGCTGAACCAGCGGATCTCGGCGCAGAATCGCGCAAAAAGCGAACCGAGGCGCGCCGAAAACCCTCAGGAGCCGGTGAGGGCGCGCCACGAACCGGGCATCGCGTTCTTCGCAGCCTCGGGCGTCATGCGCAACGTTGCCTCGGGCACGAGATCGGCAATATGACGGCCCTCGCCGTAGTGCGCGGTGACGTGAGAAACGCCCTCGAACAATTCACGGCGGGCGGCAAGCAGATCGGCCGGCGGATTCGCGTCGAACCATCCCCAGATGGTGAGCGCAAGACGCAGGTCGTGCACCACAGGCGCACGCCCGTACAGCGACGCACGTTTGAGGGCGATGTTGATGCTTCCACGGATTGCGTCGTCGACACTTTCACCGGTCTGCACACGAACTTCCGAACGCAACGCGGCAGCAATTTTCAGAACAAAGCCCTGGTCGGGACCTTGATAACCGAGGCGCTGACCTGCGGGCTGCCGACCGTCAATTTCGCCTTTACGACCCGGGGTCCAACCCGCCGGCACGTACTGCGGCGATGCGTAGGCCGGGGTTTGGCCGGCGGTGTACTCGGGGGCGTAACGCGGTGCTGCCATGCCCCCGAGAGTAGCCGTCAACTGTGCAGAAGGCCGTAAACGAGCGACTCTTCGAGCGCCTGCCACGAGGCCTGGATGATGTTCGGCGATACACCGATCGTGGTCCAGGACTTTTCTCCGTTCGTCGCATCGATGAGAACTCGCGTGACGGCACCCGTCGCCGTTGCGCCGTCGAGGATGCGCACCTTGTAGTCGGTCAGGTGAATCTTCGCGAGTTGCGGGAAGCGCGGTGCAAGCGCCGCGCGCAACGCCGAGTCGATGGCGTTCACCGGCCCGTTGCCCTCGGCCGTGTGCACGAAACGTTCGTCACCCACCCACACCTTCACGGTTGCTTCGGTGGTGAACGTACCGTCGGCTGCTTCGTCCGTGATCACGCGCATCGATTCAACGTTGAAGAAAGGCGGCGTCCAGCCGGTTGCGCGACGCATGAGCAACTCGAGCGAGGCATCGGCCGCCTCGAAGTGATAGCCCTCGTGTTCGAGCCGCTTCAGGTCGTCGATGACCTGGTTGATGGCCGCGCCATCCATGGCCAGACCGATTTCGTCGGCCTTCATGGTGATCGTCGCGCGTCCGGCCATTTCCGAAACCACGAAACGAGTGCCATTACCCACGAGTTCCGGGTCGACGTGCTCGTAGGCGTCTTTTGCCCGGGCGATGGCCGAAACGTGCAGACCTGCCTTGTGGGCAAACGCCGAAGCACCAACGTACGGAGCCTGCGGGTTCAGCGGCCGGTTCAAGACCTCGGCAACGTGGTGGCTGACCGGCGTGAGACGCGTCATGTTCTCTTCCGGCAGGCAGGTGTATCCCATCTTCAACTGAAGGTTCGGAATGATCGTGGTGAGGTTTGCATTGCCCGTGCGCTCGCCCAGACCGTTCAGGGTTCCTTGAACATGGCGCACACCAGCAGCGACGGCCGCGATGGAGTTGGCAACTGCGCAGCCCGTGTCGTCGTGACAATGGATACCGAGCGTTGCGTCGTCACCGATGTGCTTGCGAACGGCCGCCACGATGTCGCCTACTTCGTGTGGCAACGAGCCACCGTTCGTGTCGCAGAGCACCAGGTGCGTCGCGCCCTTCATCACGGCTGCTTCGAGAACACGCAACGAGAATTCCGGATTGCGTTTGTAGCCGTCGAAGAAGTGTTCCATGTCGACGAGAACACGACGACCGTTGCCCTTCAGGAACTCAACCGAATCTGCAACCATCGCAATGCCCTCTTCAAGGGTCGTCTGCAATGCGTGCTCGACGTGGTAATCCCAGCACTTCGCCACGATGCACACCGCCGCAGTTTCGGCCTCGATGAGGTTGCGCAACGTTGCGTCGTCGTCGACCTTTCCCTTGGGGCGACGCGTCGAACCGAATGCGACGAGGGTCGAATTCGCGAGCTTCAGTTCCTTGC
>JBEBAF010000127.1:0-3042 GCA_041159045.1 Actinomycetota bacterium | reverse complement strand
ATTTGTCCGAGTTCGGCCGTCCGATCTTCTCGGAAACCACCTACGAAGGCTTCGGATTCGGCCTGGGATTCTCCGTGCACCAAGACCCAGCGCGTTCGAAGATCGCGGGCTCGCTCGGTGACTATGGCTGGGGCGGGGCGGCCAGCACGGCTTTCACGATCGATCCGGTCGAGGACATGGTCGTCGTATTCATGACGCAATTGCTTCCGTCGTCAACGCATCCACTGCGTCCCCAGATCCGACAGCTGGTTCGTCAAGCAATCATCGACTGATCCGAAGCGACCATCACGTCGGTTGCTTTGCACAAGGCAATGACGTCCGACCCAGGTGCAAGTCGTAATTCGTCTACTGCTTCACGTGTGATTGTCGACGTCATCGTTTGACCCGCCTGCACTTCGATACGCACCGACGAGAGAATGTCGCCATGCTTCACCGATCGCACGGTTGCGCGAAGCTGGTTGCGCGCGCTGAGCCCGATCGACGGCGGGGCTTCAGTTTCAATCGACCGTGTTGCACCTTCAAGTTCGTCGAGAAAGCGCACCGCGGCGCGAGCCTGTTCCCTGCGCCAGATGGCAACGACATCGTCACTGCGGTTCGCCAAGAGATGTGCGGTTACCGATTCGAGAGCCGTGCGCTGCGCCCGAATGAGCGTTGCAAGATCGCCGTCGACTCGTTTCATCAACAAGTACTTGAGAAGAAACTCGGTGCGCAGATCGCGAACATGGAGAACCGGTTCGTTCACCCAGCGATCCGCTTCGGCAATTCCGCGCGGTGTACAACTGAGTTGCCACTTCAATTGACCGCGAACACCAACCGCTTCGATTGACTCCACAAATCCGGCCGCCTCGAGGGTCTTGATTGCGCGATAGACAACCGGACGACTGAGTGTCAGCACTGCGCCGAGGCTTCCGTCGGGGGCGAAGTGTCGCGCAACGTCGTACCCATGGCTCGCCCCTTGGCGGACCAAGACCAAACAAGTACCCGTGGTGGCATCGAGCGGTGTGGGGTCCGAAGCGGGAGCCATACGATCCCAATAGTACTGAATGAACTATTGGGTAGTTGCAAACGAATTACTACAGTTCCCGCCGATGCGCAGGTTCATCGCTCTCACGGTGCTTCTTTGCACCTCATCTATAGGAGTGGGGTTTGTCGACGTCGCACACGGTGCCGGATACCTCGCCACCCCCCGTGTCAACTGGCTCGCCAGTGCCGTCCCAACGTCGTCGAAGGTCGGGCTCGACAAGGTCGTCGCCGTCGATTCGCGCGGTCGCCGCGTGTGGTCGACATCCGGTGGCTGCACGGTGAAGGGAACCAACCTCGTCACCACCAAGCCGGGCACCTGTCGAGTCGTGCTGAAGATCGGGGCAACGCCGAGGTATTCGGCGACGTCATCGTCGACGAGTCTGCAGGTCCGCACGAGCACGGAACTCAACGTTCATGCCGCGGCTTCACTGACGAATGTTTTCACCGAACTGGGTCGTACCTTTTCGTCGAAGTTCTTGAACGTTTCCGTGAAATTCAACTTCGCGGGAAGCTCGACACTGGCAACGCAGATTCAACAAGGAGCACCTGCCGATGTGGTGGTGATGGCCGACTCGTCGAACATGGACAAGCTGGTAACGGCATCATTGGTGAAGTCGTCGGATGTGACGACGCTCGTCAACAACAAGCTCGCGATTCTCGTTGCGCGGGGCAATCCATCAAAGGTTTCAACCCTTGCCGATCTCGCGAGATCAGGGTTGAAGGTGGTTCTCTGTGACTCAGCACAACCGTGCGGAAAGTACGCCGCAACGGTTCTGTCGAATGCCAAGGTTTCTTTCACTCCCGCAAGTCGTGAGGCCAGCGCAAGCGCAGTTGTCGCCCGCATTTCCAACGGCGAGGCTGACGCAGGTATCGCTTACATCACCGATGGCCTCGTGTCGGGCGACAAGGTCGATCCGATTGCCATTCCCGACGGCGTGAACGTCGTTGCCGCATATCCGATCGCTGCACTTGCCAAACCATCCACGCGTGATGCGTCCGCGATTACCGCGTTCATCGACATGGCTCGCGGCCCGGTTGGTGACGCGATTTTCACGAATGCCGGGTTCACGCTTCCGTGACGCGTCGGCTTTCATCTCCACGTCTGCTCGGCATTGCCGCATTGCCCGCATTCGTCATCGTGGTGCTGCCATTGGTTGCAGTGGCATGGCGCGCACCTTGGTCGAACCTTTGGTCGGCTGTCAGCGACGAGACTTCACGCTCGGCGTTGAAGTTGTCGTTGCGCACTTCGCTCATCGCAACGGCAATGGCATTCATTTTCGGTACACCGCTTGCGTGGTTTCTGGCGAATTCCCGGTTCCGAGGACGTTCGGTGGTGCGTGCGCTTTGCATCCTCCCCATGGTTCTGCCTCCGGTCGTTGGTGGTGTTGCATTGCTGTATGCCTTCGGCCGGCGAGGTTTGGTCGGTTCGATTCTCGATGATTGGTTCGGAATTCGCCTGGCTTTCAGCGAGGCAGGTGCGGTGCTCGCCGAATTCTTCGTCGCGGCGCCCTTCTTCATCGTCGTCATGGAAGCCGCATTCGAATCGATCGACTCCCGCCTTGTCGGCACGGCGCGCACCTTCGGATCCGGTCCGTGGAAAACCTTCTTCACCGTCTCGCTGCCGCTCGTGCGTACATCGCTGATCGCGGGTCTTGCGCTCACGTGGGCCCGTGCGCTCGGTGAATTTGGCGCAACGATCACCTTCGCCGGCAACACGCCCGGCCGCACCCAAACAGTGCCCCTCGCCGTGTACAGCGCTCTCGAATCCGGGAACGATTCGGCGATCGCACTGTCGCTGTTGATGATGATCGTTTCGGTCGCGGTTCTCGTCGTCCTGCGCAATCGTTGGATCGATCCATTGAAACGCGGTGGAGCATGAACCTCGTTGTCGATTGTCATCTCGTTCGCGAGAATTTCACTCTGGATGTGAACCTCTCGATACCCGCACGAAGCGTTGTGGCGATTCGCGGCGAAAACGGTTCTGGGAAGACTTCGACACTCGACATGATCGCCGGGCTC
>JBEBAF010000126.1:0-6506 GCA_041159045.1 Actinomycetota bacterium | reverse complement strand
TCTCGGGGGCAGTCATGCCCCAAGTCTCACGGCTTGGTCAGCGATTCCCAACGGCTTCGGCGAGCCGTTCGAGGTACAGGGTCCGGGGAATCTCGATGACCCCGAGCGATGCGAGGTGCGGGGTACTCCATTGCACATCGAGCAGGGTCATTTTCGATGCCCGCATCGCAGCCACGAGGTGCATTAGTGCCACCTTGCTTGCGTCGCGCTGCAGGTGGAACATCGATTCACCGGCGAAGAAGCCACCGATGCGGACCCCATAGAGTCCCCCAACGAGGTGGCCATCGTCGTTGTAGGTCTCGACCGAGTGCGCCCAGCCAAGGCGATGGAGTTCGCAGTAGGCCTCGATGAAGTTCGGGGAAATCCACGCTCCTTCGCGGGTGGGCGAGGCGCATGCCCGAATGACGCCCTCGAAGTCGTCGTCGATGGTGACCGTGTACCGCCGCTCGCTCTGGCGCATCGATCGGGTCACGCGAAGTCCATCGAGTGGAAGGACACCACGGTTCACGGGCGACCACCACCCGATCTGACGGTTCGTTCTGCCGATACCCATCGGAAAGAGCCCACACGTGTATGCGCGGATCAGTGTTGCCGGTTCAAGGTCGGCACCGGCGGCCACCAAGTCATCGGGAGACCATTCACTTGGGGGTGCGAAATCCCAACGGCTCTCACCGACGGGAACCGGCGGCGCATCCCAGGTCACCACAACTTTCTAGTACGTGAAGAATCCCTGACCCGTCTTGCGACCGAGGTGGCCTTCGCCGACGAGTCGTACGAGACTTTGCGCCGGTGCATCAGAAGGATTGCCCGATGCTTCGTGCAACGTGCGGATGATGGCGAGCGACGTGTCGAGTCCGACGAGATCGAGCAGGCTGAACGGCCCCATCGGGAAGTTGCAGCCACCTTTCATCGCAGTGTCGATGTCTTTCATGGATGCAGTTCCACGTTCGAACATCTTGATCGCATTGTTGAGGTAGGGAAACAGCAACGCATTGACGATGAAGCCGGCATCGTCGCGCACAAGAACTGCGTCCTTGCCGCACGACGCAACCAGCGCGGTTACCTCACTGATGGTTTCTTCGGATGCGACTTCGGGTCGAATCACCTCGACGAGGCTCATCGTCGTTGCGGGATTGAAGAAGTGGATGCCGCATACGCGGCTGGGTCGCGACGTGCACAGAGCAAGTTCGGATATCGGCAGCGTGCTGGTGTTCGACGCGAGAATCGCATCGGGACGCAGTACCCGATCGAGCAGTGCGAACAACTCTCGCTTCGACGGCATGTCTTCGACGATCGACTCGATCACGACGTCGCACGGTGCAAGATCGTCGAGTTCGGTGGTTGCAGCAAGTCGAGCAATGATCGTGTCGCGTTGTGCGGACTCGAGCTTCCCCCGTTCAACCCGTCGACCGAGGCTCTTTGCCACACGGTCGCACACATCATTTGCACTCGACGCGCTACGCGAACGAACGATCACGCGGTGCCCTGCGCTCGCCAAAACTTCGGCGATGCCGGCGCCCATGATTCCTGAACCGACGACGCCGACGGTGCGAACAACGGGTGAAGACATGGGGGAACTCTAGTTACCAGTCGGTAACTTCGCTAGCCCTCCGTCAGGATGGCGGGGTGACCCCCGCCGACAGCGCCGACCCGATCGCGCATCCCCACCGCCACGTACCCCTCGAGACCGCCCACAATTTCCGCGATTTGGGTGGATATCCCACACGAGGCGGCGGTTCGACCCGCTGGGGAGTGGCGTATCGCGCCGACGCGCTGTACAGCCTGAACGCGGCCGACTGGGCCGAGTTGCGCGGTCGAAATCTGCGCCACGTGATCGATCTGCGCTCGACGATGGAACTGGAAACCCGCGGGCGCCTCGACGGCGCATCCACCGGTGTCACCGTGCATCACTTTCCGGTTCTCGACATCACGTGGGCCGACGACGACACTCCCGATGTCGATACGGCGTACGAATTTCTCACCTGGGCGTATCCCGAGATGATCGCAAAAGGTGGACACCGTCTTGCGGCCGCCGTCGAGACCGTTGCGATGGTCGATGATCCCGTGGTCTTCCATTGTGCTGCGGGCAAGGACCGCACGGGGCTCGTAGCGATGCTGATCCTCGGTTCGATCGGTGTGCCCGACGAGGTGATCGTTGCCGACTACGAGTTGAGCAACGACGGACTCGAGCGGTTACGCAAGTGGGCAGAGTCGCACGACTCGAACCTCAAGGATCGTCTCGGCAACGCGCCGGCGGCCTTCCTCGATGCCGACGGTCGTGCGTTGAGAGACCTGATGACGAAGTGGAGCGCCGAGCACGGCTCGATCAGAAACTTCGCGCGTCACTTGGGTGTGAGCGACGAGGCGTTGGAACGCCTCGATGCGCGCCTCGTTACGACTCGGTGATCGTTACCGACTTGATGACGACGGTGCGGCTGGGCGCGCCACCAAGGCTGCCCGAACCCGAGTTGAGTCCGATGATCGCCTTGGTGACATCGAGGCCCGACTTCACCTTGCCGAAGTTCACGTAGGTTCCCTGGCTGTCGAGCAACGAAGCGTTCGGGCCCGTGACGAAGAACCATTGGCCGCCGGCACTGTTCGGCTCGCCCGTGCGGGCCATGGCCAAGTCGCCTTCGGTGTACTTGTAGCCGTTGCCTTCGTCGTCGATGGTGTATCCGGGGTCGTCGGTGTTGGTGAGACCGCCACCCTGGATGATGTCGATCGACGGGTCGGTACGGAAGATCGTTGTGCCGTCGTAGTACTTGTAACGCGACAGAACGATGAAGTTGTTCACGGTCTTCGGGGTCTTCGTCGTGTCGAGGGCAACCTCGATCATGCCTTCGGTCGTGTCAAAGATCGCCGTGTACGACTTCGTTGCATCGATACACATCGGCGGGGCCTGTTCGAACTTCGTCACGCGCTCTTCGGTGCCGTCGGTCTTCGGACATGGTGTGGCACCGGTGATGGTTTTGCCAGGGATGGTGGTGGGCGGAATCGTGGGTGCCGCCGAATCGGCGGTTTCGATCGTGGTGGTGGCACCGAGCAGGTTCTGCACTTCCTCGCGAAGAGCGGAGTCGGAGGTCGGGGTTGCTTCGTCGCCGGAGAACACGTTGACAATGAGGAACAAGGCGAGGACGACGGCGGGGATGCCGATACCGAACTGAAGGCCCCGCTTCTTGACTTTGTTCTTGCGCTGCTGGACGGCAAGTTCGGTCAGGCGCTGCTGGCGGTTCTGCTTCTGGCGTTCACGTTTTTCGGTACCCACAAATTCGGCAGGTTAGCCGTGCTCCGATAGCGTTTGACGCCTGTGGCAGTAGTCGTCCAAAAATTCGGCGGAACCTCGGTTGCCGACCCCGAACGCATCAAGGCGGTCGCCGAACACGTGGCTTTCACGCGTCGTCATGGCAACGATGTCGTCGTGGTCGTGTCGGCCATGGGAAAGACCACCGACAATCTGATTTCGCTTGCCAATCAAGTCTCGCCGATTCATCCCGGCCGCGAGCTCGACATGCTGCTCACCACGGGCGAGCGCATTTCGATGGCTCTCGTGTGCATGGCACTCGCCGGCCTCGGCGTCGACGCCGTGTCGTTCACCGGCAGCCAGGTCGGAATCATCACCGACACCGTGCACACCAAGGCGAAGATTCTGGAAGTCAAGGGGGATCGTCTGCGCGAAGCGCTTGCAGCCGGAAAGGTCGCCGTTGTCGCCGGATTCCAGGGCGTCAGCACCGATCGCGAAATCACCACGCTCGGCCGCGGAGGTTCCGACACGACCGCAGTGGCACTTGCCGCCGCACTGAATGCCGACGTGTGCGAGATCTACACCGACGTCACCGGAGTGTTCACCGCCGACCCGCGCATCGTTCCCCAGGCACGCAAACTGCAGCAACTCGATTTCGAAGAGATGCTCGAGATGGCGGGCGCGGGCAGCAAGGTGCTCGCGTTGCGCTCGGTCGAGTTCGCACGCAATCACAACGTTCCGCTGCACGTTCGCTCGAGTTTCACGTGGGAAACCGGTACGTGGGTGCTCGATCGCAGCGCACAACTTTCGTCGAAGGAGAGTGCAATGGAAGAACCGATCATCTCGGGTGTCGTTCAAGACACGGGAGAGTCCAAGATCACCGTCGTTGGTGTCGCCGACCAGCCCGGCATTTCTGCGGCCCTTTTCGAACCACTTGCCGCGGCGAACATCAACGTCGACATGATCGTGCAGAACACGTCGAAAGACGGCAAGACCGACATCTCGTTCACGGCTCCGAAGGCCGATTTGAAGAAGGCTCTCGAAATCGTCGAGGGAGTTGCAAAGAACATCGGTGCCGCCGGCGTCACGCACGTCGAATCGGTGGCGAAGATTTCGCTCGTTGGCGCGGGCATGAAGACCAGCCCGGGAATCGCCGCAAAGATGTTCCGCGTGCTTGCCGCGGCCGGAGTCAACATCGAGATGATTTCCACCAGCACGATTCGCGTGTCGGTTGTGGTCGATGCGGCCAACACCGAAATGGCCATGCGTTCGTTGCACACCGCTTTCGACCTCGATAGCGGTCAGGCGTATTCCGCGCCATTGCCCGAGCGCAAGTAGGCGATTGCGCAATACTGAAGCAATGGCCCGACGCCGAGCACAACTCGTACCCTGGCGCGTTGCCGGCGGAGTTGCCGACGAAAACTCGAGTGCCGACGCGGTTGTTCGCGAAACGGGCTGGGTGTTCAACAACGAAACCGGCGATGAGTTGACCCTCGGCGATTTCGTGATGAGCGGCAACAAGGAAGTGAACGCCTACATGCGGGTGTTCGGAATGAACGAGCTCGACACGACCGCGTTGTCGATTCTCGAAATCGGCTCGGGCATCGGCCGAATGACCTCGCGATTCACACACCGCTTTGCTTCGGTCACTGCCGCCGACGTCGATGCGGCTTTTCTCGAACGTTGTCGAGAGACCGTTGCACGGCATGGTCAGGTCGAAAAGCTCCGGACGGTTCATGTCGCCGATGGACACACGGTTGGGATCCCCGATCAATCGGTCGACGCTGTTTTCTCGTACATCACGCTGCAGCATTGCTCGCACGACGATGCGTTGAAGCTCACCGCAGAGGCGTTGCGTGTGGTGAAGCCGCACGGCACGGTGATGCTGAACTACCGCACCTGGGTTGCCGCCGACGCCTTACTGCGTCCGGCGGGTGTGCTCGTGCGCGCGCTGTGGAAGACCAAAACGCTCGGGCCGCGTCTCGCGCGCCAACGCTGGGCCACACGCCTCGGGTGGCAGGCCAACCGTGTCGCTGTCGACGAGGTGTTGAAACTCGTTGCCACGAGTGGTGTGTCGTGCCGCGAGGTGTTGGTGTTCCGCAACCCGCGACGCGGCGGGTTGCTCGAGAATGCACCGCGCGCCGTCGCCGGTGTGCAACCCGAAGAGCGACCCCTGCCACGTGCCAACAAGAGCCACTGGTGGTTAATTCTCAGGCTCTCGTAGGGCGTCGGGCGATAGCCTGCCGCCCATGCGCGTAGGAGTAGTTGGAGCAACCGGTCAGGTGGGTGGCGTGATGCGCACCCTGCTCGAGGAACGCAATTTCCCCGTCACCGAAATGCGGTATTTCGCATCGGCACGTTCCGCCGGATCGAGGCTCAAGTGGAAAGGCGCCGACATCACCGTCGAAGACGCCGCCACCGCCGATGTGTCCGGCCTCGACATCGCACTCTTCTCCGCGGGTGCAACGTCGTCGCGTGAATTGTCGCCGCGGTTTGCCGCTGCCGGAGTCACGGTCATCGACAACTCGTCGGCGTGGCGCATGGATCCGGAAGTTCCCCTCGTCGTTTCGGAAGTGAACCCCGAGGAAATCCGCAACGCAAAGAAGGGAATCATCGCGAACCCGAACTGCACCACGATGGCAGCGATGCCGGTGTTGATGCCGTTGCACCGCAAGGCCGGCCTCGTGCGCCTCGTTGCCAGCACGTACCAGGCCGTCAGCGGTGCGGGCCTCGTGGGTGTCGACGAACTTGCCGCACAAGCGGCGGCAGTGGTGAACAACGCCAGTGCACTCACCTACAGCGGTACTGCCGTCACCTATCCCGAGCCGAAGAAGTTCGCTCGCCCCATCGCGTTCAACGTGTTGCCTTTTGCCGGTTCACTGGTCGACAACGGTGAGTTCGAAACCGATGAAGAGATCAAGTTGCGCAACGAGAGTCGAAAGATCCTCGGCATCCCCGATCTGCGTGTTTCGGGTACCTGCGTTCGCGTCCCGGTATTCACGGGTCACTCGCTGTCGATCAACGCCGAGTTCGCGCGTGACATCACCGTTGCCGAAGCAACCGAGATCCTTGCCGATGCGCCGGGCGTGAGCGTCGTCGACATTCCGAACCCGTTGCTTGCCGCGGGCTCCGACCCGAGCTTCGTCGGACGTATTCGTCAAGACCGATCGGTCGACGGAAACCGTGGACTCGTTCTGTTCATCTCGAACGACAACCTGCGCAAAGGCGCGGCGCTGAACGCCATCCAGATCGCCGAACTACTGGT
>JBEBAF010000125.1:0-4028 GCA_041159045.1 Actinomycetota bacterium | reverse complement strand
CGCGGAGCAGGTTGATCGTCGCCGTTTCGGTTGCGTAGTTCACCGCAGCCTGAACACCTTCAATCTCGTTCAGGTGATCCTGGATCCGCGCCGCACACGAGCCGCAGGTCATTCCCGACACGGCAAGCTCGATCGAATTGGGGTTCTCGATCGTCGTCATGACGCACTCCCCGTTCCGAATTCAGGATGACGCTTCGCGAGGAACGCCGCGATTCCCTCTTGGGCGTCGGGTGTCGTTGCCGCCGCAGCCATCATTCCGACCGCATATGTATAGGCATCGGCCTGCGACATGTCGATCTGTCGGTAGAACGCCTGCTTGCCGAGACCCTTCGAATGCGCCGACCCGCGCGTCGCACGCGCCAGCAAATCGTCGACCGCTGCATCCAACTGCTCGGCGGGAACGACCGCATTAACGAAGCCCCAGTCGAGCGCAGTCTGAGCATCGATCGCATCACCGGTGAGAGCCAACTCGAGCGCACGCTTTCGTCCAAGGTTCCTCGCGACGGCAACCAACGGCGTGTGACAGAACAATCCGCCCTTTCCGCCGGGAATCGCGAACGATGCCACGTCGGCGGCAACCGCAAGGTCACATGTCGCCACCAGCTGACACCCGGCTGCCGTGGCCAGTGCGTGCACCCGCGCGACGACCACTTGCGGAATCGACTGGATGACCTTCATCATGCGCGTGCACGTATCGAACACCTCGTAGGTCGCCGCGTAATCGGCGCCCAACATGTCGCCGAAGTTGTGACCGGCGGAGAACACCGGCCCCTCGGCTGCCAGCACCACGCCCGTGGCATCGGTCTTGCCCGCCGCAACGAAGGCATCGGTCAATTCGCGCAGAACCGGCAGCGACAAGGCATTGCGCTTTTCGGGCCGATTGAGGGTGATGCGAATCACCGCGCCTTGGCGCTCGACGAGCACGTGTTCTCCCATACCTCTTATTCTGCCCAGATGGCTCCCCGCCCATCGAAGATCTGCGTCACGTGTGGCCGCCCCTTCACCTGGCGCAAGAAGTGGGAACGCGACTGGGAACACGTGAAGTACTGCAGCGACGCCTGCCGCATGCGCAAACCCCGCTCGACGGAGTGACCCACGTCATGAGTGGGGTTAGTCTCATCCACATGGGGACCGACGTCATTCTGGAACGGCATCTTGCCGAACATCCCGACGTACTCGAGCAACTGAACCTGGCCCGCGATGCCGCTTGGCAAACGGTCGACAGCCAATTGCTCGGCCTCTGTGAGCAGCGCATTCGTGAAATTCTCGGCACCGCCGACGAATCGCGCCTGGCCGATTGGTACTCGTCGACCACTCTCACCGCCGCCGAGCGTGCGTGCATCGCTTTCACCGAGGAATACATGATCGATGTCGCCAGCCTCAGCGATGCAACGGCAGCTGCCGTTCGCGAACAGCTCGGCGACCAGGGAACCGCCGACTTCGTTTCCGCTCTTCTTGTTGTCGAACAGCGCCAACGTATTGCTCTCACATGGACCACGGTTTTCGGAGGTGGGCAATGAACGCACGCAATCCGCGCATCGCATCGGGCTTCTACGCAGCAGCGCCGTTGCGCAAGCCGCTCGGCGACTGGCAGGCCGCCGTTGTTCGCATGAGCAACCTCGATCCGGTCACCACCGAGATCATCCGCATGCGCTGCGCGGTGTATCACGATTGCAAAACTTGACTCAGTGTTCGCTTGGCGGTCGCCAAGCACGAAGGTCTCGATGAACCCACCATCGCAAAGGTGAACAACTACGAGTCGAGTGATCTATCGGAACGTCACAAGGTCGCGCTTCGATTCGCCGATGCGATCATGACCCAACCCGGACAAATCAGCGACGAACTTCGTTCGCAACTGTTCGTTCACTTCACCAACGAACAGATCGTCGAGATGACGGTTGACGTCATGAAGTGGAACTACCAGAAGATCCCCGTATCGCTGCACACCGACGTCGAAGTCCGCGAAGGCGAACTCACGCCGCTCATCTTCGACGAACAGGGCAACTGGGTGAAGCCCGGCTGACACCCGCAACTTCGGTACCGAACTTCCGCATCGGTGACGTCGGTACCGATACGTTCATTTCGGCAGGCGTCACAGTCGTGGCATGACCCGACACAAATCCATCGCCGCCGCGACCGGCCTCTTGGCCATGCTCACTTTCTTCGTTGCCCACGCCGAAGCCAAGAACGACGGTGCCGCCATCGACAAACGGCGCACCACCACGACGATCCTCGTCACCACGTCGACAACCGTTCCCGTCGGTGACGCTGACTTCGAAATCGTCTACGGCCAACGCGTCGGGTTCGACAGGAACGAACTCCGTCGTGGAATCTTTCGGCCCCAAATTCGCCGGGCTCTCGCAGCACGCACCATCGGCATCACCGAAGGTCGCCTCAATTCCCAGTTGCGTCTCTGTCGCACCGTGGCATCAGTTGCGGCATCCAGCGGCTCATCCGCAGCGGCCGTGACCAATTCGCTCATTGCGAACATGACCGCGCAGATCGATATGGCTGTCGCGCGCAAGTGGATCACGCAAGCACGGGCGACCGCACTGCTCGCCTACGTGCCGACGGTGACCGCGCGATTCGTCACCACGGTTCTCTACCCGTCTGCGGCTTGCAGCACGACAACGACGACTGCCCCCGCAACGACAACCACGACCGCCTCTACAACCACAACGACCGTCAAGGCCACGACAACCACGACGACAGCCCGTTAATTATCCCGCCTCGTCTTCGGCTAGACATTCCCCTGTAAAGGGGGCATGAATGAAGGCGATTCTCCTCGTCCTGTCGCAGCCGGGCTCGCCTGAGGTCGAAGGCGAATACAACGATTGGTACACGAACACACACGTGCCCGAAGGACTGGCAGTCCCGGGATACACGTGCGTCACGCGCTACAAGGCGTTCGATGGATGGGACCCGTTCCCGCAGAAGTACCTCTCGCTCCACGAACTCGAGGTCACTTCGACCGACGACGTTCGCCGTATCCGCGACGAGCATCTGCGTTTCGTCACCGACGGAAGAATCGGACGCGCACGCGTCGGACGCGCACGCGAAGGTTTGATCGATCGTTCACTCAATCGTGGTTGGTACTACGTCGCCGTGGAACCCGTACAGCACAGCAAGAACACGCCGCCGCAGACACCGAACAGTGTCTTCGTCACCTTCAACGGCCCGAAGGAACCAGGGATGGCCGACGAGTACAACCGCTGGTACCGCGATGTCCACCTTCCCGACGTGTTGTCGTGCCCCGGTTTCATCCGCGCACAACGTTTTCGCATCACCGATGTCTCCATGATCGACCAACCGTGGGTCACCAACCTCGAGTACGTCAACATCTACGAACACACCGCCACGAACGTCGACGACTACAACGCGGCATTCGCCGTGGTGCGAGAACGCATCGCTTCCGGTGAGTTCGTCATGACGCCAACACTCACCCCCGGCGCGCCGACAAGTGTTCTCGGGCGAATCAGCGAACCACAATTCCTGAAGCGCTGACGTCTTACACTCGTCACATGAAGGCCGTACTGATCGTTCTCACCAACCCGGGGTCTCGCGAGAAAGAAGACGCCTACAACGAGTGGTACACGAATGAACACGTGCCCGACGTTCTTGAGGTGCCCGGATACGTTGCAGCAACGCGTTACGAAGCCTTTCCTTCGTGGATCTCGATTCCTCAGCGATATCTCACCATCTACGACCTCGAAGTCGAAGACGTCGCACACGTTCAACGAATCTCCGACGAACACATGCGCCGAATTGCAGCCGGCGAGATGCGTCGGTCGCCCGACGGGGCGATGGAACGCGACACCATGCGCGCGATGTACTACATCGAGAAGTCCCCGCGTCAAGAAAGCAAGTTGCAGCAAGCCGCCACACCCGAGGGCGTCTTCCTCGCCTATGCGGCACCCGTTGCCCCTGAACGCAAGAGCGAACTGAACAAGTGGTACGACGAACAGCATCTGCCCGATGTTCTCGCCCTGCCCGGTTTCACGGCCGCCCAGCGATACGCAATGACAGGC
>JBEBAF010000124.1:0-3035 GCA_041159045.1 Actinomycetota bacterium | reverse complement strand
AAGACCCCGCTCGAACTCGGTCTCACCCGCATCTTCGCCCACGCACCCGAGATGACGAAGGGAATGTCGGCTTTTGCTGCATCGTTGAAGATTCACCGCACCCTGCCACCGCGTCTCATCGAACTGGTTCGTTTGCGCGTCGCTTTCCACAACCAGTGCCGCAGCTGCATGGCGATCCGCTACCCCGATGCACTGGCCGACGGCCTGAACGAAGACCTCGTGTGCTCGCTGGAAAAGCCGATGGAGGCCGACGACCTCACCGAACGTGAGCGAATTGCCGTGCGCTTCGGCGAACTCTTCGCCACGAACCACCTGGCCATCGACGACGCGTTCTACGACGTCCTGAAGCAGCACTTCACCGAGGCCGAGATCGTCGAACTCGGTTTCAACGTCGCACTCTTCGTGGGCATCGGGCGTTTTGCGGCAACCCTCAACATGATCGAGGAACTGCCGGAACGGTTCCAGGAACCTGGCGAAGTGGTCCCGTGGGGCCCCGACGCCGTCATCATGCGCTGACGCGAATAACTCGCATTCAGCCCAGCGTCACCGGCTGTGTCGCGCGCGACTTCCCGCACGCGACGACAAGCAACAACGCCGTGCCCGGCTTCGCCGCGAGCGTCTTGCGCACATTGTCGTAACTCTTCTTCGCGACCGTGTGTGTCGGCATCACACCGGTGGTCGACGAGACGAAGGTGGTCAGCGTGACCGCTTTCTTGCCGCGGGCGAGTGCATAACTGCACTTGGCTTTGCGCGGACCGGTAGCTGAGATCAGCGAGCCGGTTGCAACCGACGATGATCCATCCGCGGCAACAACCGGATACACGATGTCAGTACGCGGAGAACCGGGTGTGAAATCGATCTTCAGCGACCCTTCGCGGTTCGACACCGCGCCGACCGCGCGGCTGGCTCGCACCGACGACTTGCCGATGGCCTGCTGGAGCGTCGCCAAGTTGTCATTCAGCGAGGACAATGTGAATGAAGGCGTGAGCGTGTACGTGCCCGATCCCGTGTAGCCGGCGAGCTTGCCCGTGGTTGACGTGACGGTGACCTTTGCCGAAACCGCCAACGGTACGCACGACACTCGCGTGTCACCCATGCACGATTCGGACTTCAGGTTCCCGACCTCCGCGAAGCCGTCGATCGAACCTGTGACCGACGTACCGTCACCGAAGTTCGCAGTCATCGAGCACGTCGTCGGAATCTGCTTGTCGGCGCTGCGCACCACGACACTCGCGCCTCGCGGCAACGCCGAACCGATGCTCAGCCCCGCATCGATGCGAAGGTCCTGTCGGAAGGTGCACTTCAGGGCGAACGTTCCCGACAAACCGAGCGCGGCGTTGCTGACCGTGCCCGACACCGCCTTCTCCGACCCCGACACCGTCATCGTCGCAGAACACGAAAGATCGACGAGCGAGTCGCTCTTCGCCTTGAGTTCATTCGCGACGGCGAGTGCTTTCATCAGATCAGTTGCGGGCAGCGTCAGGCTGTCGCCTGCTTTCAGTTCCGTGATGTTGCTCGACCCGACCTTGCAGGGCGTCGAAGCGAGATTCGCGAGATCACCGAGCGCACTACCGAGATCGACGACCGGAACGAAGTCACCTGCGCCACTCGGAAGCGCAGCACTTGCTTGAACGGAATTCACGACAAGTGTCGCTATGGATGCCAACACGACACCTGATACGCACAGCAATCTGATGGGACGCATGTTTCTCGCTTTCTTTCCCAAAATTTACCTTTCGTCCAACCGAAATCGCGGTTTGCGGTGCGACTTGCACGCCGGTATTCGGTAGCGTTTCGATCATGAGCAGCACCCCCCAGCCATCAAAGCAAGTGGTTTCGGTGCCCACCGAGACGCACGTTCCCGACATCGACGTTCTTGCGAGTATCGGTTTTTCGTGGCGCGAATTGCGCCGTGGCGCAGTCGCCGATCGGCTGCGCGACAAGTTGTTCGGTGAAGGAGACTCGGCGCTCGATCCGGGTCAGGTCGACACGCTCGATCTTCTCGTCGAGCGCGAGAGTTGGCGCATGGGCGACCTCGCCGAAGCGCTGCGCGTCGACCCTTCGACGGCAACCCGCGCGATCCAGCGTCTCGAGAAGCTCGACCTTGCCCGCCGCAGTGCCCTTCCGAGCGACGGTCGCGTCGTCACCGTCAGCGCCACTGCCGCCGGTCGTGAGCGCCACGCCATCATCGGAGAGCGTCGCCTCAAGGCAATGAGCCAGATTCTCAGCCGCTTCTCGGCCGACGAACTCGTGGTACTCGCCGACCTTCTCGACCGTTTCGTCAAGTCGATCGACGAAGTCGGCGTCACCTTCGAGCCCTGATCGCTAGAGTGAAGCCATGATCGCTGCGAATCCTTGGCATTGGTGGATCGGTGTCGTCCTCGCCGTTGCGTCCGGTGGGGCACTCATCGGAGTCATTGCCGGCTACGTGCAAAAGGTCAGCGCGACGCGCTATCCGGGGCGCCGCAAGCGCTAAATGTCGCTCGGCGTTCGCGAGACTGATTTCGTCCGCGACCTTCTCTCTCGTACGAACTTTCCCGTTGCCGGTCCTGTTGACTGCGCGGTGTCGGGTGGACCCGACTCGATGGCACTCCTCTACCTTGCGGTCGCCGCGGGACTCGCCACGACCGCCCACCACGTCGACCACGGCCTGCGTCCAGGATCGGCCGCCGAAGCGGACCTGGTCTCCGAACTTTGCGGGAAGCTTGGAGCCGGGTTCGTCGCCCACCGTGTCACCGTCGACGATGGGCCGAACCTCGAGGCCCGTGCTCGTGCAGCACGCCTCGCAGCCCTGCCCTCGGGTGTTCTCACCGGCCACACCGCCGACGACCAGGCCGAAACCGTGCTCCTCAACATCATGCGCGGAGCCGGACTCGATGGCATCGCCGGCATGCGCCGTTCGCCGCAAAAACCTCTCCTCGCACTTCGCCGTAGCGAAACCCACGAGTTGTGTCGGGTCGCCGGCATCACCGTTGCCGTCGACGAATCGAACGCCGACCCACGGTTCCGTCGCAACCGCGTGCGACACGAGCTCA
>JBEBAF010000123.1:0-9566 GCA_041159045.1 Actinomycetota bacterium | reverse complement strand
GGAGATAGTTCCGATTCGATTGCAGGAGATTTTCGAATGCATCGCCTCGTTTGGTTGCGGTGAGTGTTGCCACCTGGGCCGAGATCGCATGTTCGATGGTGTCGACGAGGTGGCTGAAAAGATCGACCTTCGATTCGAAGTAGGTGTAGAAACTTCCACGCGCGAGACCCGCCTCGGCGACGATGCGCTCGACGGTCGTTTCTGCGTATCCGAACCGCGTGAAACACTTGCGTGCTGCCGACAGAAGTTCCTCGCGGGTGCGTTGAGATTTTGCACTCGTCGCCGCACCGGTGCTGGCTCGTCGATCGGCTGCGGTTCCGGTGGCGCGATGACCGCCACGTGTGGTGACGTGCTTCCTCATTGGGGGTCCGCGTGCATTGCGACCCCGGCACGCCGGAGCAGATCGGCCATCGCTTCAATCGATTCGAGAAAGGCCGCGGCAGTTCGTTGGCGCGGCTCGGGAACGACGTGCGTCACGCCGATCTCGCGGTAGTGGTCGATCTCGGCGAGGATGAGGTCGTTGTCGTCTTCGAGCGGATCCCACCGTGTCCGCATGGAGATCTCGTATTCGGGTTCGGGTCGGCTGGCACGAAGCTTGACGACGCGAGCCTTCGTTTCTTCGGGTGTCAGAAAGGCGCCGTGCCATCCGTCGCCAACCGCGATGGCTCGACGAAGCGCAATGTCGGCGTGTCCACCGATCCAGATGGGGACGTGGCGTTTGGGTTGCGGTTGTGCGCGGATCGATTCCATGTGAATCGAATGCACGGGGAAGTCAACGGTCATGTGGTCATTCGTCCACGCATGGCGGAGGATGTGGATCGCTTCGTCGGTTCGTGCTCCACGCTCATCGAAGGGAATGCCGATCGCATCGAACTCGGCCTTCAGCCATCCGGCGGCCGTACCGAGGATGAAGCGCCCGCCGCTCATCAAGTCGATCGACGCGATGGACTTGGCAACGTGCAGCGGGTTGCGCATGGGAAGAACGAGCACGGTCGTTCCGAGGCCGACACGCTTCGTGGTAGCCGCAACCCATGTGAGGGCGGTGAGCGGTTCATACACGTAGGCGGAAGGTGGATAGGGGGCACCCGTCGGAACGACGAGGTGATCGCTGACCCACACATCGGCGTAGCCCAGTTCCTCGGCCAACACGGCCGCTCGAGTCATGGCATCGCCCGAAGCGGCGGGCCCCGCTTGGGGAAGATGAATTCCGGCGGTCATGCAATTGATTCCCACACCGCGAGGCTAACCCAGTTTCGACATTGGTGTCGAAACTGGTACTTTCGGGTCATGAGCGGAGAGCTGGTGGGACGCAACATCTTCATCGAGACGGGCGAAGGATCGATGGAGACGTACGTGACGTCACCCACGGCAGGGGCGCCGGACAAGTTGCCCCTGGTGGTGTTTCTCATGGACGCGCCGGGAAAGCGACGCTTGCTGCACGAGATGGCCGACCGCATTGCCGCCGATGGCTATCGCGTGATGTTGCCGAACCTGTATTACCGAACGACACCCCAATTCGAGCTCGATTTTTCGAGCAAAGAATCCTTTGCGCGGATGGGTGAGCTCATGAGGGCCGTCGGCAACAACATGGTGATCCGCGACATCGAGGCCTTGATCTCTCACGCAGCGTCCGACCCGCAAGTCGACACAAGTCGCGTAGGGGTGGTTGGCTATTGCATGAGTGGGCCGTTCGCCTTGTTCGCTGCGTCGCAGTTGGCAAGCCGAGTGCGAGCAGCGGCGTCGTTCTACGGAGTCCGCTTGGTGACGGAGAAGCCCGATTCACCCCATGCCCACCTCGGTGATGTGTCGGGTGAGATCTACGTTGCGTGTGCCGAGCACGACGACTACGTGCCGCTTTCGATGGTCGACGAGTTCGAAGCTGCAATGAATGCGTCGGGGGTGAAGGGGAGGCTCGATCGCTACTGGGACATGCACCACGGCTTTGCCTTCACCGATCGCCCGCAGCACAACGCCGACGGTGAACGTCGGCATTGGGACGCACTGCTCGACCTGTTCGCACGAAACATCAAGATCACAAACTGAGGAGTGGGCATGTCGAAAATGATCGTTCTCGCCGGAACCGGCGAATTCGAAACGAAGGAAGGCCGCGACGAGTGTTTGCGTACGGGCGTTTCGCTGCAGTCGGCCACGCGCGAAGATGAGCCGGGTTGTCTCGCGTACTACTTCGCGCCCGACCCGGTGATCGAGCGGGTGATGGTGGTGTGGGAGCTCTGGGCCGACGAAGCATCGCTGGCGGCACATTTCAAACATCCGAACTACCTCAACATGGGTGCCAACTTCGCGAAGTACGGCTGGGTGAAGGGTGACTTCAAGAAGTACCAGGTCGACCGCGTGTCCGCGGTGTACGACGAGACGTTCACTCCTCGAGCGGATTTCTTCTGAATATGGGTCACTACACGCGCGTCGAACCGACGGAAGGTCACATCGGCCGGATCGTGCTGAACCAGCCACCCAACAACTTTTTCAGCGTGGGGATGATCGGCGAAATAGCCGACGGTCTCGAAGCCTTCGATGCCGACGATGCGTGTCGAGTCGTTGTTCTGTCGGCCGAAGGCAAGCATTTCTGCGCCGGTGCCGACTTCTCGCGCCGTGACGCGCGTGACGACACGGGCGAGTTGTATCGCATGGCGGCTCGATTGTTCCGTTCGCGCAAGCCGATCGTGGCTGCGGTGCAGGGTGCAGCTATCGGAGGCGGGCTCGGAGTTGCACTGGCCGCAGATTTTCGCTTCGTCTCGCCCTCGGCGCGGCTCAGCGCCAACTTCGCCCAACTCGGTTTTCATCACGGCTTCGGGCTCAGCGTGACATTGCCTCGACTCGTTGGGCCACAGCGTGCGGCTGATCTCTTGTACACCGGCCGACGTGTGGGCGGCGAGGAAGCAGTGAACCTTGGGCTTGCCGACCGCTTGGTCGATGACGACAGACTCATTGATGAAGCTCTCCTCTACGCGGCGTCAATCGCCTCGTCGGCGCCTCTCGCCGTTGAATCGATTCGCGCAACGTTGCGCGGAGACATCGCCGACAGGGTTGCCAGTGCAACCGAGCACGAACTTGCCGAGCAGTCCCGTCTGCGTAAAACGAATGACTTCGCCGAAGGCGTTCGCGCGACAGCCGAACGACGTGTCGCGAATTTCACGAGATCCTGAGGTCCACATGAAGCAGGCCAATGAACTGGTGAGCGGCGTCATTCTCGCTGCCGACACGATGGAGCGCGACGTGCTCTTGGAAACGGTCTTGCGTCTCGAAGAATTGGGCTACGACTGTGCGTGGGTCACCGACATGTACGGACGCGAAATTTACGTGACCGCGGGTTGGCTACTCGCAAAAACGTCGCGAATTCGTATCGCATCGGGAATTGCCCACGTCTACGGCCGCGATGCAATTGCGTCGGTGCAGGCCGGAAGAACGTTGTTCGAACTTTCGGGCGGTCGATTCGTCCAAGGTGTTGGTGTCTCGCACCCCATCGCTGCAACGATGCGCGGGCTCGACTGGGAAAATCCGGTCGAGAAGGCGTCGTCCTACCTTGCTGCGATGCGTGGCGAGACGCCATTGAACATTCGCGCAGATGCTGCATCGGTTCCGCTGTATCTGGCGGCTCATGGCCCGAAGATGCTCGGCGTAGCGGCGCAACATGCTGATGGCGCGAACATCTACATGCAGCTACCCGAGTACATGACGTATGCGCGGTCGGTGCTCGGCCCCGACAAAGTGTTGAACGTCGTACTTCCGTGCTGCCTCACGAATGATCGTGAAGCGGGCCTTGCGGCCGGGCGTATGGCCCTGTCGATTTACCTTCCGTTGCCGGCGTACCAACGTCAGTGGGCGAAGCAGGGATTCACCGAGGCCGACTGGTCGGGCAAGGGGAGCGACCGCTTGATCGAGTCATACGTGCCGTGGGGAGACGTTGCGAAGGTCTCTGACCGGATGCGCGAATATCTGGCTGCGGGGGCTACGAACATCGTGTTGTCGGCGATGCCGGCAGACCGTCGCAACCCCGAATCGAAGTGGGAGATCCTCGAGGCCTTCGCCCCGAATCGCGGCTGATCACCGCACTAAGGTGACTCTGTCAGCACACGACAGGGGGAAATCATGGGTGCACTGGGTACGCCGTATCCGCTTTTTCAGCAGGCTTGGCTGGTCAACGACCTCGACCAGGCAATGAAGTACTGGCACGACACGTTCGGGGCCGGTCCGTTCTCGGTCACCGAACATCACAAGTGTGACGAGTTCACGTATCGCGGCAGCCCGCAAGAGGCCGACGTGTCGTACGCGTTCGGGTATCTCGGCGACACGATGCTGCAGTTCATCGTGCAGCACGATGACACGCCGTCCATCTACCGCGACATGTACAAGGCGGGCCAAGAGGGCTATCACCACCTCGCGTACTTGGTGAAGGAAGACGAGTTCCAAGCCGAGCGTCAGCGCCTCATCGATCTCGGCCTCGTGCCGGCATGCGAGTTGTTCGCCGACGGCGTGCATGCGTCGTACTTCGACACGCGACACATCAACGGTGGCTTCACCGAGATTCACGGCGACCCGCCCGGAATCCTTCAGGTCTTTGCCCAGTGGCGTCGCGCACACGAAGTGTGGCGACCGGGCGACTCGATCATCTGGCGTCGCAAGCAAGGCCAGCGCTCGAAGTAACCACTCGGGTTCTCGGTGAGAAATGACTCGGATTTTGCAACTTTGCACATCGAGAAAGGATGTCTATGTCGCGTGACGTGAACGTTCTCGTTGACGGCATCTACTTCGGTGAGGCTCCGCGATGGCACGACGGTCGACTGTGGTTCAGTGATTTCTACGCGCATGCCGTGAAGTCGGTTTCGCTGGCCGGCGATCTACGTACTGAGTTCGAGATCGACGATCAGCCGTCGGGCCTCGGGTGGATGCCCGACGGCTCGATGTTGATCGTCGGAATGACGAAGCGTCAGGTTCTTCGACGCACGGTCGATGGAAAAGTCACGCTTCACGCAGACCTGTCGGATATCGCAACGTTCCACTGCAACGACATGGTCGTCGACTCAGAAGGGCGGGCATTCGTCGGCAATTTCGGGTTCAATCTCGACGAAGCCATGGCGACACAGTCCGTCGAGGATGTGATCGCAAACCATGCAACCGCGAAATTGGCGTGCATTTCGGCATTCGGAACTGTTCGCGTGGCGGCGGATGGCATGCACTTCCCGAACGGCTCGGTGATCACGACCGATGGTAAGACGTTGATCGTGGGCGAAACCGTGGGCTTCTGTCTCACCGCATTCGACATCGCGGCCGATGGATCGCTGGCGAATAGGCGAGTCTGGGCGCCCACACTGCCCCGGATCCCCGACGGTATCTGTCTCGATGCAGCCGGTGCGGTGTGGTTCGCCAACCCGATGGCCGGTGAATGCGTACGAATCGCCGAGGGTGGGGAAGTGCTCGAAGTCGTCGAAACGGGTCAGTTGTGTTTCGCGTGCATGCTCGGGGGCGACGACGGCAAGACATTGTTCATGCTCACGGCCGACTCTTCAGATGCTCATGTGGCATCGCAGAAGCCGACGGGGCGAATCGTCACTTGTCGTGTCGATGTCGCACGCGCTGGTTTGCCCTGAGAACTTCAGGTTCTCGGTGTAGGGAGTAGCAAAAACCGAATCAATACACACCGAAAACCCTTGGGGTCAGCGGGGGTGGTGGCAGGCGACGAAGTGCCCGAGCGAGACTTCGCGCAATTGTGGTTCTTCACTGGCGCACTGTTCTGTCGCGGCTGGGCAGCGCGTACGGAAGCGGCAACCCGAGGGCGGATTGGCCGGCGAGGGCGGTTCGCCTTCGAGAATGGCCCGACCCGTTTGCTTCGTGGGGTCGGGAATCGGAATCGCGCTGACCAATGCGTGTGTGTAGTGGTGCAGCGGGTTGGTGGCGAGTTCGGCTGCCGGAGACACTTCGCAAATCTTGCCGAGGTACATCACCACGACGCGATCGCTGATGGCGTGAACCACCGACAAGTCGTGCGAGATGAACAGCAGCGACAACCCGTAGCGGTCTTTCATGTCGCGGAGGATGTTGAGAATCTGCGACTGAATGCTGACGTCGAGTGACGACACGGGCTCGTCGCAGATCAACAGCTTCGGCTCAAGGGTGAGCGCCCGGGCGATGCTGATGCGCTGGCATTGTCCGCCGGAAAACTCGGTGGGCTTGCGATCGCCCACCACTTCGGGGTCGAGACCAACGGAAGTGAGAAGATCATTCACTTTGGCTGCACGCTCTGCTTCATCACCGCGGTTCCACACCTTGAGCGGCTGCTCGACCAGTTTCTTCACCTTCATGTGAGGGTCGAGCGAACTGATGGAGTCTTGGAAGATCATCTGCATCGCAGGACGCACGTTGCGGAGTTCCTCGCCGCGCATCTTTGCGACTTCGAGGCCCATGAGTTTGATCGACCCGCCACCATTGGGGATGAGCCGCATGATCGCTTTGGCAAGCGTCGACTTTCCGCAGCCTGATTCACCGACGACTGCGAGGGTCTCGCCTTCGCGAATATCGAGACTGATTCCCGACACCGCCTGGACGGTGTCGCCACCAGGTGTTTCGTAGGTGACAACGAGATCCTCGACGCGAAGGACTTGATCGCCCGAAGTTGCGAGATGTGCCTTGCCTGTGCCGGCCATGTCACTTACCTCCGAGCGGGAAGAAACAACGGTACATATGGCCGTTTCCGGCGTCGACGAGTTCGGGGTGTTCGCTACGGCACTTGTCGGTGGCGTACTTGCAACGTGCAGCAAAACCACATCCCGTGCGGGGCGCGGTGGGGTCGGGTGGTGCACCGGCGATCGACGACAAGCGTTCGCCAGGTTCGCGATCGAGACGGGGAATCGAGTGCATGAGCGCCTCGGTGTAGGGCATCCGAGGGTTGGCGAAAAGTGATTTTGTATCGGCAAGCTCGACGACTTCCCCCGCATACATCACCGCCACGCGATCGGTGTGCATCGCCACTACTCCGAGATCGTGAGTGATGATAACCATCGCCATGCCGAGCTCTTTGCGAAGTTCACTGATGAGCTCGAGAATTTGAGCTTGAACGGTGACGTCGAGTGCGGTGGTCGGCTCATCGGCGAACAGCAGTTGAGGGTTGCAAGCGATCGCCATTGCAATCATGACGCGCTGACGCATGCCACCCGAAAGTTGGTGGGGATATTTCCTCAAAACGGCTTCGGGGTCGGGAATGCGAACAAACTTCATCAGTTCGAGTGATCGCGCTTGGGCCTCGACTTTGGTCTTGCCGAGGCGCTTGACGAGGGCCTCGGTCATTTGGCTTTCAATGCGTCGCACCGGGTTCAGCGCCGTCATCGGATCCTGGAAGACCATGGCGATCTTGGTACCCCAGTAGCTTCGGATTTCCTTGTTCGACATCGGCAAGAGTTCCTTGCCTTCAAACCGAACGCTCCCTCCGCGATGGACGCGGCGACCACGGAGAAGTCCCATGGTCGCGCGTGACATCACGGTCTTGCCCGATCCGGATTCACCGACGATTCCGACACTCTCGCCGGCCGCCACATCGAGAGTGACGCCACGCACCGCATGGAGTCGTCCACGGGGCGTATCGAAGTCGATCGTGAGATCGGTGATTCTGAGAAGTTCACTCATATACGCGACTCACGATTGTCGATACGTTTGCGGAAATAATCACCAAAGAAGTTGAGCGCCATGACGGTGAGCGCCACGGCGACCGCCGGAAGCAGAACGGCTTGCGGGCAGTCGATGATTTGTGGACGGTTGCGGGCGAGGAGTGATCCCCAGCTATCCCCGGGGTTCGTGCCAACACCGAGAATTGCGAGACCGCCTTCAATGACGATCACCACACCGGCTGCAAGAAACCCGACCGACATCATCGAAGGAATCACGTTCGGCACGATGTGGTTCCACATGATGCTACGACGCTTCATTCCGATTGATTCCGCGACTTGCACGAACTCACGTCCAGTCCACGAGAGTGCTGCCGAACGAGCAAGGCGACCAAGAATCGGGATGAGCGCAAACGACAGTGCGATGATCAACACCATTACACGCGGGACGCGACCATTGGGGTCGGAGTTGGTTGGTGTCGACAGGACCGCTGCCATTGCGAAGGTGAGAATGAGGTTGGGAATCGAGAGTGTCACGTTGAAGTAGGTGGTGATGATCGTGTCGATCCACCCACGCCAGTAGGCCGCGATGATTCCAAGCGCACCGCCGATCACCATGCCCACGACAACGCAGATCGTGGCGATGACGATTGAAAGGCGCGTGCCGTGGATGATGCCCGACAGGATGTCGACGCCATCAAGGTCGGTTCCGAGAATGTGTTTCCCGGAGAAGAGACCCGCTGAAGCGCTTTCGAAATTGAATTCTTTGTGGTCAGGCAAGGGGAGAAGATCGCCGATCGCCGCGAGCACGAAAACGACGAAGATCCACCCTGACGCAAGGTAGAAACCGATGGTTTTACGATGCGCCACGATGGCTCCTCACCCGAGGATCGACAATCGCGTAAAAGGCATCAACGATCGCATTGAACAGAACGTAGAAGACCGTCACCAAAGCAACCACGGATTGAATCGCCAGGTATTGGCGGGCATTCATGGATGAAGTGAGGAAGAGTCCGAATCCATCGAGGGCAAAAATCGCCTCGATGATGACCGCGCCGCCGATCAGTGAGCCCATGTTCAGTGCCGCCGAGGTCATCAATGTGAGGCTCGACGGGCGGAATGCGTGACGCCACAGGATGAATCGGTCGGAGAGGCCCTTCGACGACGCCATCGTGACGAAGTCTTCTTTCAGGGTCGAGATCATGTCCGCCCGCAGGAGGCGCGTCTGTGTTGCGATGAGCCCAATAGCCAGTGAGACGGTTGGCATGACCATCGACTTGAAGTGGTCCTTCAGTCCATCTCCGATCGGTACGTAGCCAATGGCAGGCAGAACCTCCCAATGCACGGCAAAGGTGAAGATGAGAATCAGCGCCACCACGAAATTCGGAATCGCGGAGAGTGCGAAAAGCAAGTTGCTGACGAATCGGTCGATGCGGCTGTCAGCCTTGTATGCGATGAGTACACCGAGCGGAATCGACACCGCAAGCGAAAGGATCATGGCGTAGATCATCAAGAGCATCGATCGGGGAAGAACGTTTCCGATCAATGTCGTGACCTTGGCATTCTCGCTACCCGACGACGTGTAGAAGTACCCAAAGTCACCGTGAACGAATCGGCCGAGCCATTTGAGGTAATAGATGACGATGTTGTGATTGAGGCCAAGTTGGCGCCGCAATTCCGCGTGCTGGTCGGGAGTGCCGTACGGCAGAAGTGTCTCAGCGGGATCTCCCGGAAGCATGCGCACGAGGAGCGTGATTCCGAAAGTAGCGAGGATGAGGACGAGGAGCGCTTTGCCGACGATCATCGACACGTTCTTGACCTTGCGCATCGTGTCTGCGCTCGATGACTTGCTCACGCCCACGAAAAGTCACCCTACACGAGGCGAATGAGACGAGAAAACAAGAGCAAGGTTGTCGCGGTCCTGCCAAATGAGGGAAAAGAAAAGTGGCGTGG
>JBEBAF010000122.1:0-6114 GCA_041159045.1 Actinomycetota bacterium | reverse complement strand
CCGGGCGACCCGTCCCTCGTCACGGCGCAAACACTCGACGCGATTGCCCGTACGCCTGTGCGGTTTCTGCGCACGAAACAACATCCGAGCGCATCGCTCGTTCTCGATGCGCCGGGTGGCGCGACCACCTTCGACGATCTGTACGAAACAGAATCAACGTTCGACGAGGTGTACGCGAAGATCACCGAACGCCTCGTCGACGCCGCGCGTCAACATGGCCAAATCCTCTACGCGGTTCCCGGATCACCGGCGGTTCTCGAACGCAGCGTGCAATTGCTGCGCAATCACCGATCTGAAATCGACGTCACGATGTTGCCGGCAATTTCATTTCTCGATGCGACGTGGGCTGCGCTCGGCATCGACCCCGTCGATGCCGGTGTACGCCTGGTCGACGGACACCGATTCGCCGAAGAGGCGGCCGGCGAGCGCGGCCCACTGCTGGTTGCCCACACGCATGCCAATTGGGTGATGTCCGACGTGAAGTTGGCCGCCGAGAACGAGCCGTCCGACACGCGCGTCACGATCCTTCATCACCTTGGGTTGCCCGACGAACGAATCGTGGAAACAACTTGGTCGGAAATCGACCGCACCCTCGAGGCCGACCATCTG
The DNA here is from genome assembly GCA_041159045.1 of Actinomycetota bacterium. Lineage (GTDB taxonomy): Bacteria > Actinomycetota > Acidimicrobiia > Acidimicrobiales > Ilumatobacteraceae > F1-20-MAGs119. The sequence goes on along the minus strand of JBEBAF010000122.1, from coordinate 5,505 downwards.
ACCTCGTTGTGGATTCCGGAACTTGCTGCACCCGTTGCAGGCGAACTCGTGCGCTGTCATCAGCTCGCACGCACGCTGCGCGAACAGTGCCCGTGGGACCGCGAACAAACGCACCAATCGCTCGTGCGTTATCTCATCGAAGAAACCTACGAGGTCGTCGACGCGCTGCAGGCGCTCGACCCCGATGATCCGTCGACCGACGATGCCTTGATCGAAGAACTGGGCGATCTGCTCTACCAGGTCGAGTTCCATTCGACGATCGCCGAACAAGAAGGTCGCTTCACCATCGCCGATGTCGCCCGCACGGTGCACGACAAGTTGGTGTCGCGACACCCTCACGTGTTCGGTGATGTCACCGCAGAAACTGCTGAAGCCGTCACGACGAATTGGGAAGCCATCAAGCGCGCCGAGAAGCCCGAACGGGTGCGGGTGTTCGATGGCGTCGTGAAGTCGGCGCCGTCTCTGGTGTATTCGCAACAACTTCAAAAGAAGGCGGCCAAGGTTGGCTTCGACTGGCCCGACAGCAACGGTCCGCTCGACAAGATCGACGAAGAAGCTGCCGAACTCCGCGCGGCCATCGCCGAAGGCGATCCCGATGCCGTCGGCATGGAACTCGGCGACCTGCTGTTCTCGGTGGTCAACGTGGCGCGTCATTTGTCACTCGATGCCGAGTCGGCATTGCGCGCCGCCGCATCGAAGTTCCGCGAGCGTTTCGAACGCGTCGAAACCCTTGCGCAACAGCGCGGCATCGACATGGCAACGGCCGGGCTGACGCAGCTCGACGAGCTGTGGGATGTCGCAAAGGCCGACGAACCGAAGGGGCCGAACCCGAACAGCGCCGACTAGCGTTTTGACCATGAGCTCCATCGTCAGCGTCGCAGGCCGCGAAGTTCTCGACTCGCGCGGCAATCCCACGGTCGAAGTCGAGATTCTTCTCGACTCGGGCGCACACGGTCGCGCAATGGTTCCGTCGGGTGCATCCACCGGCGAACACGAAGCAGTCGAGTTGCGCGATGGCGACAAGGGCCGCTACGTCGGCAAGGGCGTTCTCACCGCGGTGAAGAACGTGAACGACGAAATTCAGCAGGCGCTGCTTGGCCTCGACGCTCTCGACCAGCGTGGTATCGACCACCTGCTCATCGATCTCGACGGCACCGAGAACAAAGGTCGTCTCGGTGCCAACGCGATTCTCGGCACCAGCCTCGCGTTGGCGCAGGCCGCCGCACACGAACTCGAACTTCCACTGTTCCGCACCGTCGGCGGACCGAACGCTCACGTTCTTCCCGTGCCGATGATGAACGTAATCAACGGTGGCGCACACGCCGACAACAACATCGACCTGCAGGAATTCATGATCATGCCCGTCGGTGCGGCCAGCTTCTCCGAGGCGCTGCGCTGGGGCGCCGAGACTTACCACACGTTGAAGAAGTTGCTCGGCGAACGCGGTTTGTCAACCGCCGTCGGCGACGAAGGCGGTTTCGCTCCGAACCTGTCGTCGAACGAGGAAGCGATCAAGATTCTGATCGAGGCCATCGAGCGCGTGGGCCGCACTCCGGGCGAAGACATCGCGATTGCGCTCGACCCCGCGATGAGCGAACTCTTCAAGGACGGCAAGTACCACCTCACCGGCGAAGGCAAGGTGCTCTCGTCGGGCGAACTCGCCGATTGGTGGGCAGGTCTGGTCGCGAAGTACCCCATCGTCTCGATCGAAGACGGCATGGCCGAAGACGACTGGGACGGCTGGGCCGCACTCACGGCAAAGGTCGGCTCGAAGATCCAACTCGTCGGCGACGATCTGTTCGTCACCAACGCACGCCGTTTGCGCATGGGCATCGACCGCGGTGTGGCGAACAGCGTGCTCGTGAAGGTCAACCAAATTGGTTCTCTCACCGAAACACTCGACACGGTGGAACTCGCCACGCGCAACAGCTACACCAGCGTGATGAGCCACCGCAGTGGTGAAACCGAAGATGCAACCATCGCCGACCTCGCCGTTGCGACGAACTGCGGCCAAATCAAAACGGGTGCTCCGGCACGCAGCGACCGCGTTGCGAAGTACAACCAGTTGCTGCGGATCGAGGAAATGCTGGGCGACACCGCTGAATACCGTGGCCATGCCGCGCTCGCGCCGCTGAAGAAGTAACACGTTTGCCACGTTTGGCGGGCGTCAACCCGCCAGAATGGAACGGTGAACACGCGATCGCTCACCCGTGAATTCACGCGCCCCGTCGCGCGTGACTCGCGGCTCTTCCAGCGACGCAGCACCCGCATGATGATCGTTGCCGCCGGCGTGATCCTCGCCGTCATCATCGGACTCGTGCTCTTCATCTTCCCCGTGCGCGACTACTTCAGCCAGCGCCAGCAGATTTCGCAGGCCAACGCCGAGTTCGCGGCCCTGGAAGACGCGAACGAATCCATCCAGGCCGACATCCAGCGCCTCGAAACTCCCGAGGGCATCAAGGAAGCCGCCCGCCGCGAACTGGGCTATCTCTTGCCCGGCGAGCGCCGCCTCGCCCTTCTCCAGTTGCCCACGGTCACCGGCGCTCTGCCCACCACCTGGCCCTACGACATGGTCGGCTCGATCCTCGCGATTCGGGCCACCTCGGCCGGCACGGCCAATCGCCCGGGGACACTTGGCCCGCTGCAGGCGAATCCATAAAGCCCGCTGCAGGCGAATCCGTAAAGCCCGCTGCAGGCGAATCCGTCACGATCGGTTTCACCGTTGCGACCCCTGGTTGCCGCTTGGGTAGTGTCGGGAACCACGTCTAGTCACAGGGGGACCCTCATGGGCGGCAGCATTCTCGGTAACCGCGTCATCCGCAAGGAAGATCCGAAATTCCTCACCACCGGCGGCGAGTACGTCGACGACCTCTTGGACGAGCCGTTGCTGAAGGGCGCAGCGCATGTCACCTACGTGCGCAGCACCGTGGCACACGGCCGCATCACCAACATCGATGTGTCGGATGCCTTGTCGGCACCCGGCGTCATCGCGATCTACACCGGCAAGGACCTCGGCCTCGAACCGCAGCCCGCTGCTTTCAACCCGATGGCCAAGCGCACGCTCCTCGCGATGGACAAGGTTCGCTTCGTCGGTGAACCCATTGCCGCCGTTGTCACCGAAACTCGCGAGCAGGGCGAAGACGCAGCCGAACTCGTCGTTGTCGACTACGACGTCCTCCCCGCCGTCATCGACCTCGACGACGCCGTCACCAGTTCAACGCACATCTATGAAGAGTGCGGCAGCAACGTCGTGTTCGACACCACCGCACTCGGCATGCCCGACAACACGGGCGACGCGTTCTTCGAAGGATGCGAAGTCGTCGTCAAGGGTCGCTTCGTCAACCAGCGTGTTGCACCGTGCCCGCTCGAAGTGCGTGGCTCGGCCGTTGCATGGGTCGACGGTCGTCTGTACCAGTGGCTCAGCACGCAGCACGCACAGGGCGCAAAAGACGGCATCAAGGCCGCGCTCGGCCTCGACGATGCACAGTTGCGCGTCATCACCCCCGACGTCGGTGGTGGATTCGGCGCGAAGATCGGCGTGTACCCGGAAGAGTCGTTGCTCGGCACGATCTCGAAGAAGGTCGGCCGTCCGCTTCGTTGGCGTGAAACGCGCAGCGAGTCGATGCTCGGTATGGGCCATGGCCGTGCGCAGGTGCAGTACGTCACCATCGGCGGAACGCGCGACGGCAAGGTTCTCGCCTACCAGATGCATGTGTTGCAGGACTCCGGCGCATGGGTCGACATGGGCACCATCCTCGCCCCGTTCATGACACGCCCGATGTCGTCGGGTGTGTACTCGTTCCCCAAGATCGAGTGCCGCACCACATCGATCGTCACCAACACAACGCCGACAACCGCATACCGCGGTGCGGGTCGCCCGGAAGCAACCGCTGCCGTCGAGCGTGCAATGGACATGTTCGCGCTGGAAATCGGAAAAGACCCGGCCGACGTGCGTCGCATGAACCTCATTCCCAAGTTCCTCGACAAGCACACCACCGTGATTGGCCAGACCTACGACGTCGGCGACTACCAAACCGCACTCGACAAGGTTCTCGAAGCCGCTGACTACAAGTCACTGCGTGCCGAGCAGGCCAAGCGCCGTGCCTCGGGCGATGTGAAGCAGCTCGGCATCGGCGTGTCGGTGTACGTCGAAATCACCGGCGGTGTTCCGCCGATGGGCGAAACCGCAAAGATCGAAGTGCAGGAAAACGGCCGCGCCATCGTCTACACCGGCACCAGCCCCCACGGTCAGGGTCACGCGACATCGTGGTCGATGATCGCTTCCGAGCAGACCGGCATCCCGATGGACATGATCGACCTCGTGTGGGGCGACACCGACCTCGTTCCGGTGGGCGGTGGAACCATGGGTTCACGTTCACTGCAGCAGGGCGGCGCCGCAGTGAACCTTGCATCGATCGAACTCGTCGACCAGGCGAAGAAGCTCGCAGCACGTTTGCTCGAAGCCAACGAATCCGACATCGAACTCGACCGTGACCGCGGCGTGTTCCACGTTGCAGGTACGCCGGCAATCGCCAAGTCGTGGGCCGACCTTGCCACAGCGGCAAAGGGTGACGGCGGCCTGTCGCAAGAGTCGCGCTTCAATGCCGAGGGTGCTTCGTTCCCGTTCGGTGCCCACGTTGCGGTCGTCGAAGTCGACACCGAAACCGGCAAGGTGCGCCACCTGCGTCACGTCGCTCTCGACGACGCCGGCCGCGTGTTGAACCCGTTGCTCCTCGAAGGCCAGATCCACGGCGGCGTCGCACAGGGCACCGCGCAGGCGCTGCTCGAAGAAGTGCGTTACGACAGCGACGGCAACCCGATCACGTCGAACCTCGCCGACTACGCGTTCATCTCGGCCGCGGAACTTCCGAGCTTCGAAGTCGTTCACATGGAAACACCGACCTACCTGAACCCGCTGGGTGCAAAGGGCATCGGTGAATCGGGCACGATCGGTTCGACGCCGGCCGTTCAGTCGGCAGTCGTCGACGCGGTGTCGCACCTCGGTGTGCGCCACATCGACATGCCCACCACCGCCGAGCGCGTGTGGTCGGCAATCATGGCTGCACGCAGCTGAAGACAATCGTCACGCAACGCATCGCACACAAACGCCCCCAGGGCAGATAGAGAATCCCCCATGTCATCGAACAGCCCCATTGTCGCGTCCCAGTTGGTGCGCCATTTCGGCTCGGGGGACAACCCCGTGCGCGCCGTCGACGGCGTCGACCTGGAAGTTCACGAAGGCGAGATCTTCGGTTTCCTCGGACCGAACGGTGCGGGCAAGTCGACAACGGTGCGCATGCTCACCACGTTGCTACGACCAACATCCGGTACCGCGCACGTTGCGGGCTACGACGTGGTGCGCGAAGCCGACAAGGTGCGCCGCAGTATCGGTGTCGCACTGCAAGACGCAGCCATCGACCCGTTGATGACCGGCAACGAGCTGCTCGAGTTGCAGGCCGTTCTCTACGGCCTCGCGCCGAACAGCGTGAAAACCCGCGCCGGCGA
>JBEBAF010000121.1:0-4562 GCA_041159045.1 Actinomycetota bacterium | reverse complement strand
CACGGGCGATGACCAGCTGCTGAATCTCTGAGGTGCCCTCGAAGATGGTGTGAATCTTCGCGTCGCGGTGCATGCGCTCGACGTGGTACTCGCGCGTGTAGCCGTAGCCACCGAGAATCTGGATCGCATCTTCGGTGACCTTGACGGCCATTTCCGATGCGTAGTACTTCGACATCGAACCCTCGGCGTTCTTGTAGCCGCCGTTCTTCGCCAGCCATGCGGCACGCCAAATGAGAAGACGCGCGGCGTCGATTTCGGTGATCATGTTGGCCAGTTTGAACGCAATCGCTTGGTTCATGATGATCGGCTTGCCGAACGCTGTGCGCTCTTTGGCGTAGTCGAGCGCAATCTCGTATGCGGCGCGCGCGATGCCGAGCGCCTGTGCGCCAACGGCGGGGCGCGTCGCCTCGAACGTCTTCATCGCCGGCTGGCCTTCGCCGGTGCGGCCGGCTTCACGTGCGCGCGCGAGTTTGGCGTCGAGTTTTTCCTTGCCGCCGAGAAGGCAACGTCCGGGGATGCGCACGTCGTCGAGCACGACTTCGGCGGTGTGGCTGGCCTTGATGCCGTGCTTTTCGTACTTCTGGCCCTGGCTGCATCCCTTCGTTCCCGGCGGAATGACGAACGATGCCTGACCACGACCCTTCAATGCGGGGTCGACTGCCGCAACGACAACGTGGACGTTCGCGATACCACCGTTGGTGATCCACGCCTTCGTTCCGTTCAGCACCCACTCGTCGGTTGCTTCGTCGTACACGGCGCGCGTGCGCAGGCTCGACACGTCGGAACCAGCGTCGGGTTCACTGACGCAGAACGCGCCGAGCTTCACGTCGTTCGCGTCGCCGTAACACTGCGGGACCCACTCCATCACCTGTTCGGGTGTGCCGTTACCGGCGATACCCGCAGCGGCGAGACCCGAACCCATGATGGCCATGCCGATGCCACCGTCGCCCCAGAAGAGTTCTTCGATGGCAACGGGCATCATGAGACCCGTCGGGTCGGCCATTGCGTTCATGAGGAACTCCCAGCCGTACAGACCGATCTTTGCGGCCTCTTGAACGACCGGCCATGGAAACTCTTCGCGGTCGTCCCATTCGCGCGCGGCGGGGCGGATGACATCTTTTGCGAAGGTGCGGACCCATTCCTGAATCTGGAGTTGGTCATCGTTGAGGTGGAGGGAGAACTCAGCCATGCCGACAAGTTACCCGTCGGTAAGGCCGGCAACACAAGTCGAGCGCACACATTCGGCCGATGGGTTACGCGCCGTAGCCCCGATATTCAGGAGAACGTTGATGGCACTTGCCGACGACAGCGACGAATTCGTCACTCGAAGTGACTTGCAAAGAGAGTTACAGTCCGTTCGCAGAGATATGGACGACCGCGACAAATCCCGCTCGGACGACTTCAGTTCCGAACTGCACGCCGAGGGTCAATCGCTGCGTAAGGAACTTCAATATGTGCGCGATGAATTGCGGCTCGAGGTGCATGCGTTGCGCGACGAGATGCATGACCTTCGCGCTGAATTGAAGAGCGATATCACGAACCTGCGCGATGAAGTCAAAGGCGAAATCTCACATCTGCGCAACGAAGTCAAGAGCGAACTCTCACATCTGCGCAACGAAGTCAAAGCCGACATGAAGGATCTGCGTGTCGAGCTCAAGGCAGACATAGATCAATCTCGTTCGGAGCTTCGTGACGAGATTCAACGATCGAACTCGGAACTTCGCGAAGAAATTCGACGATCGAATTTCAGCCTTCGCGACGAGCTTCATCAATCGAACTCCGCACATCACGAAGAAATTCAACGATCGAACTCGGAACTTCGCGAAGAGATTCAACGATCAAATTCCGCACATCACGAAGAAATTCAACGATCGAACTCGGAACTTCGCGAAGAGATTCATCAGTCGCGTGCAGAGTTTCGTGGAGAATTGCGCCGCGAAGTATCAAGGCTCGATGCCCGCATCGACGCAAATACAGCCGCCATCAACGACTTGAAGGTTTACATCGGCGAGAAGTTGCATGAACAGACGAAGTCGATGCACTTGGCAATTGTTGGGTACAACACGTTTCTGGCCGGTGTGATCGTCGCCGCCATCAAGTTCTTCTGACAACCCATACTCGACGCCGGATTCTCGGTACAGATTGGCGCAAAAACCGCACCGCAGCGCGCCGAAAACCCTTGAGGGAACCTTCAGAGGGAGAGGAGGGTGGGGGCGATCGTGTCCATGATCAACTTCGCGCCCGGCTTGTACACGTGTACACCGTCCCAGCGGTAGCCGAGGTCGGTGCCGATGATCGAGCTCGTGCACCATTCACGTGGGCCCTTGACGAATGTCGTCGTCTTGCTGTTCTCTTTCGCGACCTGCTGAAGTAGTTCGTTCAGATGCGAAGTGCGCGTGTCGTCGCCGCGTTCGGGGATCGCAGGAATACCCGCGCCCGGAACGTTCTGCGGGCGCATGCACGGCACTTCGAGTAGCGCAACTTTGGGAACACCTGCTGCGACGAGTGCGTCGATGCCCACCTTCACCTGTCGCTTGAACAGTTCGTCGGCCTGTGGTGTGAAGAACGCATAGTTCACGCCAGCGTGAAGAACGTCGAGAACTTCCCACGCACCGAGGACGACCAGGGCGATTTCCGCCTTGTTTTTCTTCACGGCGGCGGCCCACTTCTTTTCCCAACCGCGACAGGTATCGAAGTTCTGCTTGAAGTCGATCTTCGAGCTGATGCCCGTTCCCGCGTCGTAGACGCCGCAACCCGAAATGGAACCGTTGCTGACGGTGAAGGTCTTTTCGATGCCGGCGGGCTGATTGATGGCAAGTGCCTTGGCTTGTGAATCACCAACGATGAGAAGACGCTTGGGATCGGCAAGCACCGGCAGGGTTGTGGTGGGTGCGACCACGCCGGGCTGGGTGGTTTGCGTCGGGTCTTCGAGCGGCACCGTTGTGGTTGCACCGAAAACCTGATCGGGGCCCTGATCCATCGAGATGTCGATCGGCTTCGTGGCGGCCAGCGCGATTCCGACCGATGCGACGAGCACAATCACCGCGATGCCGTACGACGTTGCGGTGACGAGAACATCTTGCCGCTGTTCGTTGTCGCGGTCGTTGAGAATGTTGCGCCAGCGGCCGATGACTCCGTTGCGTACGGGCATTTCGATGAAGCGGTAGCTGGCCTCGGTGACAGCGACGGTGACGACCATCGCGAAAACGAACTTTCCCGCGCTTTCCCGCGCGCCGGCGAAGAGGAAGATCGGCCAGTGCCACAGGTACAGGCCGTAGGAACGCTTGCCGACCTCGACGAGCGGCGTCGAACCGAGAATCTTGCGAACGCCGATCGCATTCGGATGAACGGCAACGGCCACGACGACGAGCGAGGCGATGGTGACGATGGCCAGCCCACCGCGATAGAGGAATGCACCGTCGACCGTGAGCGACAGGGCCATCAACAACAGGACGGCCGCGCTGAGTGTGGCTGCGAGCGAGAGAGTCTTTTCGGGAATCTCGGCAACTTTCGCCTTGCCGGTCATCGTCCACGGGCGCCACAACAACGCACCGGCCGCGCCGAGCATGAGGCCCGTCGAACGCGTGAGCGTCGAGAGATAGAGGAAGTTCACGCGGTCGGGGTTCGACCCGCTGTACAGCACGGCGGTGAGCAGCATCACGACGAACGACGCGATGACGAGCGTTTGGGCCGACTTTGCGCGACTGCGACGCCAACGCATGAGACCGATGAACGCGAACGGCCACAGCAGGTACCACTGCTCTTCCACCGCGAGCGACCACAGGTGGCGCAGAAGCGGAGGGTCCTTGGGTGCAAAGTACGGAACGTCGGTGAAGAAGATCTGCCACCAGTTCGAGATGTAGAACACGGCCGAGAGGAAGTCGTGCCGCAACTGTCCGACCTTGTAGTCGGAGAACAACAAAGCCCAGGCGCCAACCGTGACGAGCATGGCGAACAATGCGGGCAGCAAACGTCGGCCGCGACGGAACCAGAACTGCTTCAGGGCAACGCTGTGGTTCTCTTCGGCTTCTTCGAGGAGCAGAGAGGTGATGAGGAACCCACTGACGACGAAGAACACTTCGACGCCGATGAAGCCACCCTGCATCCAACTGAACTTCGCGTGATACAGGACGACCGCAATAACGGCGAGCGCGCGCAAACCGTCGAGTGCGGGCACGTAGCCCATCGACGGAGGCTGAAAATTCCCCTCGCGGGCCGTGACTGCGAAATGTTCCTTCATGACCTGCTGTCAGACGCTACGAGAATCAATGCGGCGAGAGTGAGCACCGCGGCGAGAACGTACGGCCAACCCACGCCTGCATGATCGAAGACCACGCCCGCGATCGCAGGGCCGATGATGCGCGACAATGCCCCGGCCGACTGTTGAACGCCGAGGACTTCTCCGCGTTTGTCGGGCGTGACGGAATCGGTGACGACACTCGTGAGCGACGGCGTGATGACGCCCTGGCCGAGCGACAGCAGGGCAAGCGCAACGAACAGCAACACCCATACTTCGGCGATCGACAGCACCAGGAAGCCACCAATCAGAACGACGAAGCCGA
>JBEBAF010000120.1:0-5216 GCA_041159045.1 Actinomycetota bacterium | reverse complement strand
CCGGAAACGCCTACGTTGCCGAGGCCGTGGTGACGCTCTTCAGATTCGCGTTCGACGAACTCCACCTGCACCGACTGGAAATCTGCATCATTCCGCGCAACACGAACAGCCTGCGCGTCGTGGAAAAAATCGGCCTGCGCAACGAGGGTCTCGCCGAACGATTCCTCGAGATCAACGGCATCTGGGAAGACCACTTCCGCTTCGCCATCACCGTCGAGGAATGGCTCGAACGGCGCGATGCCCTCGCGCGCTCGTGGCTGTCGAAAGACTGAAGGTCAGTCGCCGAGGCCGTTGAAGGCCTGTGCGCGTTGCTTGCGCACCACGCTGCGGCGTTTCCACGCCTTCGTCTTCCAGTGACGCACCGCGGCCTCGCCACGCTTCTTCAGCGCGCGTTCCTTGTTGTGGTGTGCCTCGACACGCCACGCCTGGCCGGGTTCTTCCACGTCGTCGGGTTCGACGCCGTGGCTCACCAAGTCGGCAACGGCATGCAATTCCGAATGCATTCGGTGCCGCTCGTTGTGAGCGTGGGCGCGCAACTCGACGCGCGGAGGTGGAACAGTCTCTTGACTGCGATGACGCTTGCTCATCGGGTCTCCTTTCGGGACGGACCGGATATGAAGCTCCCCTTTGGTCCGACCATACACCCGCGAAAGGTCAGCGTGTGATGACGAGTGTCGCCGTTGTTCCGATGCGTGCGCGGAACCAACGACCATCGGGTGGCGGGAGATACACCCCGCCATCCGTCAATGCATTGCCCAAGTCGGCCGGTTCGTATTCCGTGGTGATTTCACGGAATTCAACGGTGCCATTTGCCGACTGCGCGACAAAACCTGCAACAGTGCGCACCAACTTGTAACGCCCCGTTACGACACCGTCAATCGGCCCAACACCTGTAGTGCTGCGCACGACATGGTTGCGGGCATCGATGGCGTACAGGCGGCGCGTCGTTGCGCGGTAGACGAAACGCACGCCCGATCCGCTTCCAGCCGGTGCGGCCGTTTCAATGGGCGAATACGTGCGGTCTATCGAAACATTCGTGTAGCCGGGCGTGATTGCAACGGCGCACGGCGCACCGCGCAGGAAGTGCAATCTCGTTTCGTCGGCAACCGGATGACAGTTCCATTTCGATGCCGCGCCGACCACCCATGTGCCGTTCACCTTGGCCTCGGTCGACTTGGCAAGGCTCGAGGTCAGCACCTTGCCACCTGCTTTGACGGTGGTGGGGCGAACTGCAACCGACTTGCGCGACCATTCGCTGACACCGAACTTCGTGCGACGTCGAACGTTCACTCGGTAGGTGGAATCGGAATCGAGGCCACGCACCACCACGCGTGTGACTCCACGCACCGCGAGCGTGCGAATCGGCGTGGTTCCCTTGTCGCGGTACACGTGCACCAGGCTGACGTCGGAGTCGGCACCGCCGTCACACCCGGGGTCCCACGACACGACGATGCCGTCGGACAATGGCGTCGACACCAGCGCGCTGGGCGTGCCGGGCGACTCGTTCCCCACGGCCGAAACATCGGTGACGTTCAACAAGACGGTGGGCGAACCGGTACCTGGGTTCTTCACGACGTTCGGCGTTGCTCGCGTGACCACCGCATCGTGCACCGCCGTGGGACACGCACCGGGATTCCATTCACCGATCATCGCCACGTAACCGGCGACCAACGGCGACGCCATCGACGTTCCGGTGAGAGTTGCTTCCGCATCGTCGGATTCGATGCCCGCCGAAAGAATCCGCACGCCCGGGGCGAACAAATCGACGCAGCGCCCGTAGCTCGACGCACCGAAGGCCGACGTGAAACGTTCGTCGGCTTGGTTCGTGGCGCCAACGTTCAAGACTTCGGGAATGTGACCGGGCGAAATGCTGCACGCATCCTGACCACCGTTGCCCGCCGCGGTGACCGGCACAATGCCATCGGCCAACAAATCGGCAACGGCAATGTCCATCGGCTTCGATTCATCGTCGGCGTCGACCCCCAAACTCAGGTTGGCAACTGCAAGGCTGCCCGAGCGATGGTGTCGGATGACCCAATCGATTCCACGCACGACGCTTTCCACGTCGCCTTCACCCGTGCAGTCGAGAACACGTACCGCAACGACCGTCGCCAACTTCGCCACACCGAAGCGCGTACCGGCGGCCAGCGCGGCGGTGTGCGTTCCGTGGCCGTCGCAATCGTCGGCCGGTTCCGCGGGTTGACCGGCATCGTCGACACCCACCACGTCGACACCGTGAATCACACGACCCACGAGTTCTTCGTGTGTTGCGCGAACACCGGTGTCGATCATGTAAATCTGCACACCGGCGCCGGTTGCGGGTGGTGCGTACGTTCCGTTCAGGGGCAGTGCCGCTTGATCGATGCGGTCGAGTTGGTATTGCGCGTCAGCCTGTGGCGCAGGTGCAGGAAGCGCCTCGCGCTTGCGTACTCGCTTGTTGCGCGACACACCGGCAACACGCGGATCCGACATCAGCGCTAGAACCTGATCGTTCGTCATTCGGGCGGCGAAGCCGCCAACGGCCCAGCGGAACACCGACGTGACGGTGCCGCCGCCATCACGCACGACACCGACAAGGTCGTCGATGTCGTCGTACGAACGCAGCATCACGATGTACGACGCCGTGGAGGCAGAGCCACCCCTCACCACGACGGCATCGACTGCAGCAGCGTCGACCGAACCCGGCGCGAACACCGGCACCAGTACGGCGATCGCCGCCCACAGCGCAATGCGACGCATCATGCGATGTCGTTACTTCTTCGTGATCTGGGCCTGCAGGGCCGCGAGCATTTCGGCGAACCACGGTTGACGCGTGCTCCACACCTGCGGGTCGAGTTCGCGTTCGACAGCGGCCGGGTGCTCGGCAACGTGCGCCATGTCTTGGATGGTGCGCTTCGTGACCTTCAACAGTTCACGCGGGCGCGATGCCGCACGTGCGGCCATCGCATGCGCGGTCTCCAACAACTTGTCGTCGTCGACGCACTTCCATGCCAGCCCGATGCGCTCGGCTTCCGCACCATCGAGAATGTCGCCGAAGATCACCGTTGCCATTGCGGCCTGCGGACCCGCGATGCGACGCAGCATCCACGTGTGCCCGCCACCGGGGTGGATTCCGATCTGCAGGAAGCGCGTGTCGAACTTCGCGCGGCGTGCGGCGATGCGCACATCGCAGCCAAGCGCCAGGTTCATACCCGCACCAACCGCCGCGCCGTTGACGGCCGCCAAGGTGGGCAGCGGGCTGTACGCGATGCGCAGGAAGCCTTCGTAGATGTTCTTCAGGCTTTCACCCGTTGCCTCGGCAAGGTTGCCCAAGTTGGCGCCGGCACAGAATGCGGGGGCCGCACCGGTGACCACCACCGCGCCGATTTTTTCGTCGGCCTCGATGTCGTTCATCGCCTCGATGATCTCGGCGACCATCGGGGCCGTGAGCGTGTTGCGCTCGCCGGGGTTGTTCAGCGTGATTGTGCCGACTCCGTCGGACTTGTCGAGAAGCACGAGACTCATGTCAGAGAGTCTGCCAGTAATCCATCGCTACGCTTCGGTCGGGATGTTGGACCACGTATTTACCGATGCCATCGGCGCACTGCGTGAAGCCTTCGAGGGGGCGTTCCTCGAACGCCAGGCCTTCGAAGAGCACTTCCAGTCCGACGTTCTGCTCGGCGACCTCACGTGGGAAACCAGTTACGGCCTCCCGGGCGAGGGGTCTCCCCCGCGCGTCGTTGCCCACATCACCCTCGACTGGCCCTCGTGGAGCCAGGCCATGTACCGACGCTGGTATCTCGAGGAAACGCTCGTCGAGCTTCCCGCAATCGAAATCGAAATCGTCTTCCGCGCACAGCGCATCGCCGCGCTTCCCGATCACGACAAGGTTCTCGGCATCGCGCCATCATCGAGTCCGCTCGTCGGCAACTCAGCGATGGAACGCGCAAGCCTCGCAACGGAAATCAGTCACCCGTTCGACGACGACGCACGTACCGAATACGCGGTCGAGGTCACGTACGAAGGTCAATACGAACTGTCGGAGGAAACACTCGCCGACGGCGCCAGCACGCTTCTCGACGACCATTTCGGCGCACTCGGTGGCTGGATCGCCGCCACGCTGGTGAAACTCGGCGATCTTTCGTTCGCGTACTTTCCCCCCGAGGCACCCGACCTGCAAGCATGACCTCATGTCGCAAGCAGCAGAACCCGTTGTCCTTCTCGAAGTTTCCGAACGCATTGCCACCATCACGATCAACCGTCCGGGTGCACGCAACGCATTGAGCAGCGAAGTACTGCGCCTTCTCGCCGAGAACATGAAGGCCGCCGACGCGAACCCCGAGGTCGACGTCATCATCCTCACGGGCGCCGACCCCGCATTCACCGCGGGCCTCGATCTGAAAGAACTCGGCGACGCGTCGAGCAACCTCCTCGGAGGAACCGGCGCCGACGGTTCGCCGAATTCCGATGGTGTGCGCGGCCCGTTCCCGAAACTGACGAAGCCACTCATCGGCGCCATCAACGGCGTCGCAGTGACCGGCGGATTCGAACTCGCGCTCAACTGCGACTTCCTCATCGCATCAGAGAATGCGAAGTTCGGCGACACCCACGCGCGCGTCGGCGTGCAGCCCGGTTGGGGCCTCTCGGTTCTTCTTCCGCAGGCGATCGGCGTGCGTCGCGCCCGCGAGATGAGCTTCACGGGCAACTTCATCGACGCGCACGAAGCAAAGGCACTCGGCCTCGTCAATCACGTCGTGCCCCACGCCGAACTCATTCCCTTCACGCGCAAGATCGCGCTCGACATCATCGGCAACGATCAGGCCGGTGTGCAGGCAATCCGCAACACGTACTCGCTGACCACCACCGACAACGATGCGTGGAAGGCCGAAGCAGCCGAATCGCTGGCGTGGCGCAAGCGCGAATTCAGCGCCGACGCCGTTGCCGAACGCCGCGACAAAATCATGGAACGAGGCCGCAAGCAATGAGCACGTCACCTCTCTTCAACCACAAGGTTCTCTTCGTCAACCAAAAGGCGAAGCTCATCGAAGTCACCAACCAGTACGCGGTGTGCGATGCCGACGGCAACGTCGTCGCCCACGTCAGCCAGGTCGGGCAGAGCACCGCGAAGAAGATCCTGCGGATGATCAGTTCGGTCGATCAGTTCCTCACCACCAAACTCGAAATCACCGATGCGACCGGCGCGGTCGTCATGTCGCTCACCCGCCCCGCGAAGGTGT
>JBEBAF010000119.1:0-3269 GCA_041159045.1 Actinomycetota bacterium | reverse complement strand
GTCTTTACCGTTGAGGGTCTTGGCGAGCTTCCATGCACCACCCGAGCGTGAGAACACCGAGACACTGCCCTGATCGGCTGCGCCGTTCACATCGGCGTACACAGCGCCAACTGCGATGGTTCCACCATCGGCCGACATCGCGATGGAGTAACCGAACCAGTCATTTGCCGCGCCGGGAACCGTGAGCGTTCCTTGTTCGGCCCATGCGGCACCTTCGCGCTTGAATACCGTGACCGAGCCCTGGTCTTTGTTGCCGTTCACGTCGGCATAGAGCGCGCCGACTGCAAGCGTGCTGCCGTCGGTTGAGAGGACGACTGCCCCACCGAATGCATCGCCGCTTTGGCCCTTGGCCTGCACGAGGGAGATTGCCTCGCCGGCCGTGGCAGGCGCGAGAGTTGTTGCGGTTCCGGGCAAGGTGGTTTCGCCACCCGGCGCAACCGTGTCGGTTCCACCGGCTGTGGTGGTGGTTTCGCCGTCGGCCGGCACCGAATCAGTGGAGCCCTCGACGGTTGTCGACGAACCGCCGGTCCAGTCAAACAGGGTCGTGGTTGCCCCGCTGTCGCCCGGAAGCGTGGTGAATGCGTTGTTCTTCACGCGCGTGGTGGCCGTCGAGTCGGACGACCCTCCACATGAAGCAAGCCCCGCGGACACCGCAAGAACGGTGGTCGCGGCAGCGATGGTACGGAAGAGAGATTTACGTGTCATGGGAACCCCTGTCGTGCGAGTTGTCCCGAACAATAGCCCCCTGAAGAACGAATGTGTCAGCAGGCCTGACGCGAGTCGGAACACCCCTATTGGGCCCGCAAAAGTGCCTCGATGCGATCCAACTGAGCCTGCACCGCTGCAATTTGCGCGGCACTGGCGTCATGCTCGACAAGGGTCACCGCAATGTGCCCGTTCGGCTCGATCACACAGCGATCGACGTCGGCCAAGTTCTCGCCGCCCGCCTCGACGATGGCCTGCAAAACATCATCTTCGGTCATTCGGAGCCGCCGGAGATTGCGCTCGTTCACGATGCCCGATTCGACCAACGGCGTCGGGCTGCCGACGAGCAATCGCCGTAGGTAACGACTCTTCGAGACGCCAATCGAGGCGATGCCATTGATCATGAACAGTGTCGCTGCACCGATCACGGCGCCGGTGATCGAGTTGTCGTTGCCGATGATGCCGTTCTGCACCGCATTCGCGACAGCGAGGAGCACGATGAAGTCCATTGTGTTCAGCTGCCCCAATTCGCGCTTTCCGCCCAGCCGAAGTGCGAGCAACAAAAAGATGTAAATGAAGAAGGCCCGAAGAATCTTCTCCGCAACCGACGGACCGAGCGAAAACATGTCATTCCACATGAGATGACCATAGGCCCATCTCAAGAGGTTCATGTCGGGTCAGGCAGCGGTGATTCCGATCGAATGAAGTCCGGTTGCACCGGCAGGAATGACATCGCGCTGTTCCGCAACTTGCTCGACACCGCTCTGGTCGACACAGCGCACGGTCAGGCGGTGATCGCCGGTCGCAATATTCACGCGCGCCTTCCACTGCACCCAGGCATCGCCGGTTGTCTTCTCGACGATCTCGCAAGGCGACCACGGTCCTTCATCGACGCGCAGCTCCACGCGACCGACACCGTTGCGCGGCGCCCACGCGAATCCGCCAACTTTGATTTCGCCCGCAGAGAGCGTTTGCTCGTTCCGCGGGAAGTCGATCCGACTCGATGAAATGATCGGCGCTTCTCGTGCCCACCCGCGCTCCAACCAATACGGCGAGAAGGCATCCCACGTGGTCGCTTCGATTTCTGTCACCCACTTGGTTGCCGAGACGAAACCAAACAGACCCGGAACGATCATTCGCACGGGGTACCCGTGTTCTCCCGTCAGTACTTCCCCGTTCATGTGCGTTGCCAACATTGCGGGCCGACCGTCGAGGACGGCTTCGACCGGTGTGCCGCATGTCCAGCCGTCGGCACTCGTACTGACCAATTGCTGCGCACCTTCTTGGATCCCTGCTTGACCCAACACGTCGGCCAGCAACACGCCTTTCCATCGCGCATTGCCGATCAACTCGTCACCAACCTCGTTCGAGACGCATGCCAGAGTCACGACGTGTTCGACCTGCGGCATCGCAAGAACGTCGGCATAACGGATGGTCACCTCGCGATCGACCATGCCGTGGATCCGCAAAGCCCATTCCTTTTCGTCGACCCGCGGATACATCGCCCCGACCGTGTCGATGAGGAAGAAGTCACTCTGTGGTGTCAGGTATTCCATGGCCGGCGACGATGGCCCGGAGGGACGCAAGTCAATGACTCCGTCGGCCAGGTTCGTTGTCGACGACGAGGTCGCGCGACCACTTTTTGTATCGCCACACGACGCCGCAACGACCGAGGCGATTCCCGCCCCGATGAACGCACGTCGTGACATACGTTGCGAAAGCACGTCTCCAGTGAACCCGCTCAAACACACCGATGCCCAACTGTGTCGCTAGTTTGGGGACATGTCAGTTGAAGACGAAGGTCACGCGAGTCACCGCGTCGGAGTTCTCCGCGCCATGGTGTTGGGCGCCAACGACGGCATTGTGTCGATTGCGTGCCTCGTTCTCGGCGTCGCAGCCTCCGATGCAGCCCGCAACACGGTGCTCACCGCCGGAATCGCCGGTCTCGTCGCCGGGGCCGCCTCGATGGCGCTCGGCGAATACGTTTCGGTGAGCTCACAACGCGACTCCGAACTTTCCGACATCGCCAAAGAGACCCTCGAACTCGAACAAATGCCCGAGCGTGAATTGGCCGAACTCACGGCGATCTACCAAGAAAAGGGCCTCCGCCACGAGCTCGCGCGCGAAGTCGCCGTTGAACTCACCAAGAAAGATGCCCTGCGCGTGCACCTCGCGGAAGAACTCGGCATCACCGACCACAACAGGGCGATGCCCGTTCAAGCCTCGGTGACGTCTGCAGTCGCGTTTGGTATCGGTGGCTCGATGCCGATTATCGCCGTCGCACTCGGCAACTCGTCCGCCAGTCGCATTTGGATCACCTTGCTCGTCTCGATCGGCGCGCTCGTGGCACTCGGCTCTGCCGGTGCTCATTATGGACGCGCGAGCAAGCGCGTTTCGGTACGCCGCGTGGTGATCGGCGGAATCATCGCCATGGCCTTCACCATGCTCGTTGGCAAATTGTTCGGTGCCGCGGTCAACTGACCGCCGGTCCGATTACTTGACGAGAACCGTCCGCCACGCTGAAGCGTTGCCGGCACGGTCGAGTACGCGAACCTGAAGACGCT
>JBEBAF010000118.1:0-27277 GCA_041159045.1 Actinomycetota bacterium | reverse complement strand
GGACGCGTGATTCTCGGCATTGGCGCCTGGTGGGATCCCCTGGCACAAAAGGTTGGTATCAACCGCGCCAAGCCACTGCGAGCAATGCGCGAAATCGTCACGGCTGTTCGCGGACTTCTTGCGAACGAGAACGTCACGTTTCACGGCGAATTCGTCCATCTCGACGGCGTCGAACTCGACTACGTCTACCAAGAGCGTCGCCCGAAGAACGTTCCGATCTACATCGGCGCAACCGGCATGCAGATGATGGAGCTGACGGGCGAAATCGCCGATGGCGCGGTGCTCAATTATCTGGTGTCGCCCGACTACAACCAGCAGGCCATCGAAGCCCTCGAGCGTGGCGCCGCGAAAGCAGGGCGTTCGCTCGATGACATCGACCGTCCTCAGCTGGTGGTTTGCAGCGTCCATGAAGACCGCAAGACGGCACTCGACATGGCACGCCTGATGGTCACCCAGTACCTCGGTCAGCAACCACACATCATGAAGGCGTCAGGAGTTCCCCAATCCTTGCTCGACAAGGTCGGCGAGGTTCTCACCTGGCCCGCAACTCACGAGCAAGTGGTCGCAGCCTCGAAATTGGTACCGGACGAAATCGTTCAGATGCTCACCGCCAGCGGCACAGCGGAAGACGCGCGCAAACAAGTGTCCCATTACGTCGCCAATGGATGCACATGCCCGATCCTCTACCCGCTCGGCGACGTCAAGGCGATGATCGATGCCTTCACCGATTGGACCCCGGAATGAGCGTGCAGATGCCAACCACCTTGCGCGATGCGTTGACGTTGATCGCGGCAGACCCCGCCGCTCGTTTGATCGCTGGTGGCACCGACACGATGGTCGAGGTCAACTTCAATAGGTTCAAGCCACACAACGTCATTGGCCTGTGCAAGGTCAAAGAACTTCGCTCGGTCAACATCAGCGACAACGAGGCAGTCATTGGCGCCGGCGTCCCGTGGGCCACCATCGAACGCGGAGAGCTTGCCGATTTTGCTCCTGCGCTCGCCGCGGCGGCACGCACCGTGGGCTCGCCGCAAATCCGGGCGGCAGGAACTCTCGGCGGCAACCTCGGCACCTGTTCGCCTGCTGGCGACGGACTGCCGGTCCTCGCCGCTCTCGAAGCAACGATCACACTTGCTTCCCTTCAAGGCGAACGAGATGTTCCTTTCGCGGAATTCATGACCGGAGTCAAGAGGAACTCACGGAGACCCGACGAGATCATCGCCTCGGTGCGAATCCCGAGAGTGACCGGATTCCAGGATTACGCGAAAGTCGGCGTGCGTAACGCCATGGTGATCTCGGTGGCCGGCGTGTGTCTTGTCCACGACACGAAGCGGGCCTCGATTCGCGTCGCGCTCGGTTCGGTCGGACCGCAAATCATCAGAGCGACGGAAGCCGAGGCTTGGCTAGCCGCTCGAGCAGACCTCTCCCGTCGACTTCCTGACGATCCGACACTCGCCGACGAGTTCGCCCAGATGGTGGCTGCCGCCGCACGACCGATCAGTGACCATCGTTCCACTGCCGACTACCGCAGGCACGCCGTGAACGTATTGACTCGGAGACTTTTCACGAGAGGAACGCGATGAGCGAATTCTATGAACTCAAGGTGAACGGCCAGTCCCGCGAAGTTCGTGACTCGTGGGTCGGTGAGAGCCTTCTTTACGTCCTGCGCGAACGTCTCGGGCTGATGGGCAGCAAAGGTGCTTGTGAACAGGGCGAATGTGGCAGCTGCACCGTCTTGCTCGACGACGAGGCCGTCTGCTCGTGTCTCGTTTTGGCGGCTACGGCATCCGACTCGAACATCACAACCGTCGAAGGCCTTGCCCCCACCGGGCAGCCGAGTGACATACAGAGAATTTTCGTCGAACAAGGTGCGGTTCAATGTGGATTCTGCACCCCGGGTCTCATCGTCGCAGTCCACAATCTTCTCGAACGCAACCCGCAGCCGACGTCACTCGATGTCAAAGAGGCTCTGTCCGGAAACATCTGTCGTTGCACCGGCTACGGACGCATTTTTGCAGCCGTCGACGCCGTTGTTGCCGAGCGAAACGGGGTCGCACGATGAAGACAAACACAACCTCACGGACGCGCGACATTCTCGGCACGTCTGCATTACGACCGGACGGGATCGCAAAGACACAAGGTGACTTCGCTTTCTCATCGGACTACCAAGCAGAAAACATGCTGTGGGGAGCAACATTGCGTTCACCCCATCCGTACGCGCGCATCGTTTCGATTGATCCGACCGATGCCTGGAAAATCTCCGGTGTCGAGACGATCCTGTTCGCTGCCGATGTTCCCGGAAAACTCACGTACGGGCTCATCTCGTCTGATCAACCGGTATTCGCGACCGACTTCGTCCGCTACATGGGAGAACCCATCGCAGCCGTGGCAGCCGACCACCCCGAAACCTGTCGTCGCGTCCTCGACGCGATCAAGGTGGTCTATGAAGTTCTCACGCCTTTGTCCGACATGGATACGGCAATCAACCCCGCAACTCCCCCCATTCATCCGGATGGAAACGTCTTCCGTTATCAGCGCATTGTGTCGGGCGATCCGACCGTTCAAGGAGACGTCATCGTCGACGGAACATACGAAATCGGAATGCAGGACCAAGCCTTCCTCGGTCTCGAATCAGCACTTGCATACCCCGACGCGGGCGGCGAAGGCGTCGAACTCGTCGTCGCAACCCAGTGGCTGCATGAAGACCGCAAACAGATCGCAGATTGTCTCGGCCTTGCACCCGAGAAGGTGCGCCTCACACTCGGCGGAGTCGGAGGCGCGTTCGGTGCGCGCGAAGACATTTCGCTGCAGGTGCACACGTGTCTCCTGGCCCTTCGAACGGGCCGCCCCGTCAAGATGCAGTACAGCCGCGAAGAGAGCTTCTTCGGGCACGTACATCGCCATCCGGGTCGGATCTATCTTCGTCATCACGCCGACAAGTCGGGTCGTTTGGTGAAGGTTGAAGGCTGGATGAAGCTCGACGGTGGTGCGTACGCTTCCACGTCTTCGGCAGTGTTGATCAACGGCGTCACCCACCTGCAGGGGCCTTACCGTTGCGACAACGCGGTTCTCGAATCTTGGGCAACACGCACGAACAATCCACCGTGCGGGGCAATGCGTGGTTTTGGTGTGGTTCAAGCGTGTTTTGCGCACGAGGGCCAGATGGACAAATTGGCCGCCGCACTCGGGATGTCGCCGGTGGAGGTACGGCTCATCAACGCGATGAAAACCGGCGACAAACTCTTCACCGGACAAGTTGTCGACAGTGTCGCACCGGTTGAACGTTGCATCCGCGAAACCGATGCGCTGCCACTTCCACCTCCTCTCGCGGCCGACACCGGATCACTCGAACTGCCCGGAGGTTCCGGTCGCACCGCCGATCGGGCCCACATAAAGCGGGGAATCGGCTGGGGCGTTTCCATCAAGAACCTCATGTATTCAGAAGGCTTCGACGACACCGCCGAGGCCAAGTGCACCCTCGAAAACGGAATTGTCACCCTGAAATTCGCCACTGCGGAAGTGGGACAGGGCTTCGTCGTCCTTGCACCTCAGATTGCGCGCACTGTTCTCGGAGTCGACACCGTCATCCTCGACACCATCGACACGCAGATCGGTTCTGCCGGCTCTACTTCGGCTTCACGGCAAACGTGGATGAGCGGCGGTGCCGTCGACGGTGCGTGCCGCCTCGTTCGCGAACGTCTCTTCGAACACGTCGCGCACCAGCATGGCCTCGACCCGCTTCAATTGGCTATCGAAGGCACCGACATCGTCGACACGATGGGTCCACTTCGTCTTTCCGTCACCGAAGCAAGTGCCGGGCTGCACATCGAGCAAACATTCCTACATCGTCATCGAGCAACGGAAGACCTCGACGAGAACGGTCAAGGAAATTGTCACGTGGCCTTCGCCTTTGTCGCTCACCGCGCCGTTGTCGACGTTGACACCGAACTCGGTCTGGTGAAGGTGGTGCAGATTGCAACGGCGCAAGACGTTGGGCAGGTGCTGAACCCGCTCGCCTTGCAAGGCCAAATCGAAGGAGGCATCGCCCAGGGTCTTGGTTTGGCCGTCATGGAAGAGATCGTGGTCGACAACGGCATCGTCAAGAACCCGAGTTTCACTGACTACCTGTTGCCAACGGCGCTCGACGCACCCGACGTTTTGGCCGTACCGATCGAGGAATACGAACCTCTCGCTCCACTCGGCGCCAAGGGCGTAGGAGAGCCACCGTGCATTTCGGTGACACCTGCGATCGTGGCCGCAATCCGAGCGGCAACCGGCAAGGAACTTCCTCGCACGCCGGTTCGCCCGCAGGACATCTGCCTCTAAGCGAAGAGGTCGCGACCTTTCAGATCTACGGCTGCCGCAAAGTGCCTCTCGGCCATGGCGCCGATCAGTTGCTTTCCGCGCTCGTTGCCCAAATCGAACGTGGCGCCCGTGAGAACCGCGGTCGAGGTGCCACCGATCACGTGTGCCAGACGGTAATCACGCCAAAAAGAGTCGAACGAATACGACACGCCGGCTCCTGCAAGGGCGTCGAGGTAGTGGCGCACCCAACGCTCTTCATTCTCTCTGCGTGACTCGACCGTCACGCTGCCGCCAAGCAGGTAGGCAACGTCATAGGCCGCCGGCCCGCGCCCCATGCTCTGCCAATCGATGACGGCAACCTTGTCGGTATCGAACATCAGGTTGTCGACGCGGTAGTCGAGATGAACGAGAGTCCAGACACTCTTTGCGAATTCCTGACATGCGGGCCA
Organism: Actinomycetota bacterium; assembly: GCA_041159045.1. GTDB lineage: Bacteria > Actinomycetota > Acidimicrobiia > Acidimicrobiales > Ilumatobacteraceae > F1-20-MAGs119. The sequence goes on along the minus strand of JBEBAF010000118.1, from coordinate 22,523 downwards.
GTAGTTTGTTGTCAACCACTTTCCGAGTTCGCGACCCTGGTCGGAGAGGCGATCGCCGAAATTCGGCAGGAACATGTCCCACAGAGCCGGCCACATCTGTGCGAAACCCTGTATGCGTTCATGGATCACGCTGGGCGCCCAAGCGATTGCAGTGTCTTCAGCTTTACCCCACCAGCTGGCGTGAACGCCTGCCAATGTTGCCAACGCCGTCTTGGCCTGGCCGTCGGACATGCCGTCGATCTGCGAGACCATCGACATTCCTCCGAGGTCTTGCATCACGATGACGAACTCGGCCGAGCCGGGAACGATGTCCGCGTAGTACGCCGCGGGCACGAACGCCGTCGTACGGTCTGCGCATTTGGTGTAGAAGTTGACTTCTGCTTCGTACATCCCGAGGGCTACGCCCTGCTCGCGATTAGCATCAGCACGCGAAGGCAACTTCACGACGACCGACGAAGGTCCGGAACCCGACGAGTATGTGAGCTTTGCACGATAGATCTCGCCCATGACGCCGATTCCTTCGCCAATTTGGGCGATTTCGGCGTGCGACACCGAACCGATTTCTGCCTTGCCGCCGGCGCGAACCGCGGACTCGATCCACTGAGCGGAAACCTGCGTTACGTCGGCGGGAATGTTCACTGCTGTCATGGGCGCGAGACTAGCGGGTGGGGCCAAAGACACGCTTGACGTAGTCGTTTTCGAACGTGCCATCCGGGTCCAATTGCCGACGCACCACCTGGAAGTCTTGCCATTGCGGATACAACTCGGAGAGTTCGTCACATCCGAGGAAGTGCATCTTTCCCCAATGCGGTCGTCCTCGGTACCGGGCCATGATTTCGGCGACTCCGCGAAAGTACGCGTCGAATTCCATTCCCTTGTACATGTGCACGGCGATGTAGGCCGACTCACGACCGTGAGCCGTCGACAACATGGCATCGTCGGCCGCAGTGAAACGAACTTCGATCGGAAAATTGACGCGCACTCCGCGCGTTTCGATCATTTGTTTCACCTCGGTCAATGCCGATGCACACGCATCGCGCGGAATCGCGTACTCCATCTCAACGAAACGAACACGACGGGGACTTGCGAAGATTCGATGACTCTGGTCCGCATAGTCGAGCCTTCCCGAAGCAGCCACAACCTTTGCAAGCGTTGGAATCAGCGAGGGCACGGTCTTACCAACCGCGCACACGCCGCCGAATGCCGTATTTTCGAGAAACGAACGTTGATACCAGTGATGAAGGCGGCCGAGCGGCCGGGGCGGGTTGTCGAAGCGGTTGTTGCGCTTGGTAAGAGCAACGTCCGTGTGTGGCATCCAAAAGAATTCGAAATGATCGTTGTTGTCGACCAAGTCGTCGAGACCCGAAAGTACGGCGGACAACTTCGCCGGTTCTTCGACGGCGTGCAGCACAAAAGCCGGAACGGTGCGCAGTCGAACCGAAGTGATGACGCCAAGTGCGCCGACGCCAACCTGCGCGGCGCGGATCAAAGTGTGGTCGCCGTCGGATTCAGAAATTCGCCGCTCTTGCCCCAGTCCATCGATGATGGTCACGGCGGAGACTTGCGGCGCCATCCCTGTGACGCGCACGCCCGTGCCGTGCGTCGAGGTCGAGATTGCGCCCGAAATGGTCTGGTACGCGATGTCACCCAAATTGGCGAGAGCCCTGCCCTGGAGCGCAAGAGATTCGTTCAAGGCTGCGATCGTGACTCCGCCGCCTACCTCGACTTCCCCGGTCGCGGGATCGACGATCCCGACCGAATCGAGCCGTGACACGTCCACCAAGACATCGTCGGCCACTGCAGCGGATGTGAAGCTGTGGCCCGACCCGATCACTTTGACCCGGCGACCGCCTTGCCGGGCAGCGCCAACGATTTCCCGAACTTGTGTGGTGGTTTCGGCGACCTTCCACTCACGGGGAATCACCGTTTGATTCCCCGCCCAGTTCCTCCACCGCTTCGCCATGCACGAAGAAAGTACCCTTGATCCGATGAGCTCCCCGACAATCTCGGTCCGCAAGTGGTTCACATCCTGCGAAACCACCAACCACGTCTTCGGCAAACCCTGCCCCGAGCCGTCTCGACGCGCCCTGGCAGCTGCCGTCATCAACAATCCGTTCGCGAGCAGCTACGTCGAGGATCTCAATCCTCTGATTGATGCGGCGCCACAATTGAGCACGGAACTGGCAGAACGCTGCTTGGCCACCCTCGGCGTGCCGGGCGAAGAAGTATCGGCATACGGCAAGGGTGCGATCGTCGGATTGAACGGGGAACTCGAGCACGCAGCAGCGCTCATCCACCCAACCTTCGGGGCTCCCGTTCGGGCTGCAATCGGAGGTGGAGCCGCGATCATCCCATCCACCAAAGTCATTGCATCGGCGGGATTTCGGCTCACGATTCCCATAACAAACCGCAACGACATTTGGTCGTTCGACGAAATGGACTCCGCGTCGATCTCGATCGACGACGCTCCGCACCCCGATGAGATCGTCATCGTGTTGGCCTACGCCACCGGTGGTCGTCCGGCTCACCGAATTGTTAAGCGCGCCTGACATGTTCAAAGCAATCATCCTTCTGTCACGCGGTGAAACACAATCCCCCGAGGACTTTCGTCATTGGTGGCTCGAAGAACATGCCCCTCTCGCCCGACAGTTGCCCGGACTGCGTCGTTTGGTTTTCAATCTCGTCCCTCCCACCGACGAGAACACAATGAGTGGCTTGCCTTACGACGGCGTATCGGAACTGTGGTTCGATGACAGAGCCGCGTTCGATGCGGCGTACGCAACCGAAATAGGCAAAGAGGTTGCATCCGACTCGTTGAAGCACGTCAGCGGTCGTTTACGGTTGTTCGTGGAGGAGTACAACCTGGTGGCAGACATCGGGTGACGATCCGAAAGGAAGAGGGGAAATGACCGCAGTCGAAAACAATCCGGGGGTCTCCCATTCGTCGGGACGCAAGGTTCAGGAAATCCTGACGACCGACACGCGACCCGTTCCGAAGGCACTCACCGACTTTGCGAGCCCCTACGTCGGGTCGGAAGAAGTTCCGAAGTCCCGCTTCACATCGCCCGAGTTCGCCGCTCTCGAGAAGCAGTACATGTGGATGAAGACGTGGCAGTTTGCCTGCCTCGAGGATGAGATCAAGGAACCCGGCTCGCACGTCGTCTACGACGTCGCCGACGAATCGCTCATCATCATCCGCGGCAACGACGGACAAGTTCGCGCGCTCCACAACGCCTGCATGCACCGGGGCACGCGGCTTGCCGACGACGGCGGTCGCGTCGACACCTTCGTGTGCCCGTTCCATGCATGGGAATGGAACAACAAGGGAGACTTGGTGAACGTTCCGGGATCCTGGGACTTTCCACAGTTCGTCCACGGCTCGAAGCCAACCTGCCTTCCGCAGGCCAAGGTCGCCCTGTGGGACGGCTTGGTCTTCGTGAACTTCGATCACAACGCCCGTCCATTCGAAGAGTATGCGGCTGTCATGATCGAGCATTTCAAGGATTTCCCGCTGTCCAAGCGTTACAAGGCATTCCACGCAGTCAAGGAAGTCGAGTGCAACTGGAAGGTGCTGATGGAGGCCTTCAGCGAGGGCTACCACGTGATCGTGACCCATCCACAGATCAAGCCGTTCTGCGGTGACGAGAACAGCGAATATTCGATCTACGAAGAGAACCCCGAGATCTCGCGCTTTTTCAATCCGTTCGGCGTGCAGTCGCCGCACATTGCCGAGACCCTGAGCGAAGAGACGATCGCCGAAGAATTCGTGTCGTTCTCGAGCCGGAGCCGCGGATATTCGGATCAAACACGTCCCGAAGTCCCCGCCGGCATCGATGCCCGTGCGTACGTTGCCCAGACTTTCCGCGAGCGGATGTCGGCGATGTACCGCGCAAACCTCGACAACTACACCGACTCAGAGATCCTCGACGCGATTCTCTACCACATGTTCCCGGCGTTCGCGCCGTGGGCGGGTATCGGTCAGCCGCTGATGTACCGCTGGCGCCCGGGTCGCACGCCCGACACGTCCTTCATGGATGTCATCCGCATGGCACCCGTTCCCGACAACGAGCCACGACCCGAGCCTGCACCGACCCACAAGTTGCGTCGTGAACAGCGCTGGATCGAAGCCCCTGGCATGGCTGGCCTTGCGGACGTGTTCGAACAGGACATGTCGAACGTTCCCTTCGTTCAGCAAGGCCTGAAGTCGAGCGGCAAGAAGACCGTCACGTACGGCAACTACCAAGAGGGTCGCATTCGACACATCCACAAGATGATCGACAAGTACATCGAAGAAGGCCTGAAGGCCGACGGCAAGAGTCTCGACGTGCTCGCTCCCCACAAGGTCGGAGCGCAGCTCGACTAATCTGCCCTCTTGGGGGTTGCAACGTGTTGTCAGTCAAGGATGCGGGCCAGGTGTTCGTCACTCCGTCCGCCTATGCCGATGAGGCTCACTTCAGGGAGGCGTGCGCCGTTCTCCGTCGCGACGACCCGGTCCATCTGGTTGAGCATCCGAATTTCAACCCATTCCATGCGGTGACGCGCCACGCCGATGTGCTGTCGGTCGAGTTGCGCAACAACGTCTTCCTGAACGAGCCACGTCCCGTGCTCGGCACCAAGGCCGATGACGAGCGAAGTGCCAAGAACGGAAATCTGCTGCGCACCCTGATCCACGTCGACGACCCCGAACACCGGGCGTTGCGTGGCGTCACCTCCGACTGGTTCTTGCCGAAGAGTCTCGCGCGCCTGGAATCGCGCCTCGCGGGTCTCGCCCGGGCATCGGTGGACCGAATGGTCAAATTGGGTGACACGTGCGATTTTGCACGTGATATCGCCATGCCACTCCCTCTCAACGTCATTCTGGCCATCCTCGGTCTCCCCGAATCCGATTATCCCCGGATGCTGAAACTCACACAGGAGTTGTTCGGAAACGCCGACGAAGAATTGCGTCGTGGTGGGTCCCCAGAGGACCTCGTCGCAGTGGTTCAGGACTTTTTCACCTACTTCACTGAGTTGACCCGTCAACGCCGCGAATCACCGCAAGACGACCTCACATCGGTCATCGCCAATGCGCTGATCGAGGGCCGACCGCTGACCGACATCCAGACGGTCTCGTACTACGTGATCGCGGCAACGGCCGGCCACGACACCACCTCCGCTTCCATGGCCGGGGGTCTGCAGGCCCTCATTGACCATCCCGAACAGATGGAACTCTTGAAGGCCCATCCCGAACACATCTCGACGGCCGTCGACGAGATCATCCGCTGGGTGACTCCCGTGAAACACTTCATGCGCACGGCAAAGGAAGACGCCGAGGTGGGCGGCAAAGTGATCCGCGCCGGCGAGAGTGTTCTTCTCTCCTACCCGTCGGCCAACATGGACGAGTCCGTGTTCGATCATCCCGAACGCTTCGACGTCACCCGCAGTCCGAACAAGCACCTCGCATTCGGCTTCGGGGTGCATTATTGCCTCGGTGCGCTCTTGGCAAGGATGGAACTCCGGGCCTTATTGACGGAACTGATACCGCGACTCGAGCATGTCGAACTTGCCGGTGAGCCCGCGCTCATGAAGACGCTGTTCGTCGGCGGGCTCAAGCGCCTTCCGATCAAATATTCGGTACGAGCCGCGTGACCTCAGCTCAGCCCAGAGAGGCTTCCAATGGGGCTTTTGGGGTATTGCGCCTGCAAGCTTTCCGCCTTCTCTGGCTGAACACACTCGGATTCGTCCTTGTGCAATCCACACAACGATTCGCTTTCGTCTGGCTCATTCTCGAACTTGGCTCCAAGTCCGATGTCAGCGGTCGACTGCTTTTCGTGATGGGACTACCAGCGCTCTTCATCTCGTTGCCGGTCGGCGTCGTGGCGGATCGCCTCAATCGCCGCTTCCTGCTGATGTTCAGTCAGGCGGGTGCCTTTTCGATCACCCTTACGACGGCCCTGCTTGTGTCCTCCAACCGAATCACCACCACTTCCGCTACTGCATGCGCCGCGGTTCTCGGACTCTTCATCGCGATCGGTCAACCCGTGCGGACGAGCATCGTTCCAACACTTGTTCCACAGCAGCACCTGATGAACGCGATCATCGTCTCGGTCGTCGCGTCGAACCTTGCCCTCATCTTTGGCCCGGCGATTGCGGGTCCGGCGATCAGTCGCTGGGGCATCGAGGGCGCTTTCTGGGTGCAGGCGGCGCTCTACGCGGTTGGCTTCTGCGCCCTCGTTCCGTTGCGACTTCCCCCTCAACAGGTCCGAACGGAAAAGCCCAAACTACGCCACGAACTTTCCGCCGGACTCGGCTTCATTGTCGGACATCGTGAGATACGAGTTCTCTTCATCCTGCTCATGGGAAGCGTGATCTTCATGATGTCGCCGTGGATGGTTCTTGGTCCCCAGTTCGCTCGCGAGGAAGTCGGCGCGACCGGTGGATCCGCCACGTTCCTTTACACCATGCTCGGCTTCGGACAATTCGTCACTTCGATGTGGCTGTTGCGCAATTCCCACCGCGTGAAGCAAAAGGGGTTGTGGTTCATGTTCGGCCTCACGGCCGGCGCGTCGGTGCAGATTCTCATCGGACCAGCGCCGTCTTACGTCTCACTTGCCCTGATCCTTTTTGCGTGGGGCTTGACCGGAGGCTTTTACCTCAACTTGAACCAGACGCTCTTGCAGCGCCACGCCCCTCCGGAGGTCATGGGACGGGTCATGGCGGTTCACAGCCTCTTGATGGTCGGCCTGGCGCCGATGGGAGCGCTCGCCATCGGCTACGCCGCGCGGCACCTCCATTCGTTGCCCGAGACGATCTCGGGTACCGGAGGCGCCATGTTGATTCTCGTTCTTGTCGTCCTGACCACACAACGCGACTTTCGCAAGTTGTCCTGACTAGGCGTCTCCCCAACGCGACACCTATCGTCGTCGCCATGTCCGAATCACCCGTGTGGAGCGCCAACCCCGCCGACATCGAGCCGATGATCGCAACGAATCCGAACATCAAGGGCGAGGTTCACGTCCGTATTCTCAGTCGTACGCCAACCGTTCTCGAGAACACCTTCCCTCCGAACACATGGCTGGGTCGACACGTTCACGCGTCGGACACGCTCTACATCATCAAAGAAGGCGAGTTCCACATCGAGGGCGAAGGTGTGTTCCGTCCGGGTGACGTACGGTTCGTTGCCAAGGGGCACGCCTACGGGCCCGAGTGGGCCGGACCCGAAGGTGCGAAGTTGCTGATCGTTGCGGTCAACGGATCTTTCGGCACCGACTGGCTGTAATCACGGCTCGACGTGGAGCCACAATGTGTCGGCGTCCGAGCGCGGATTGGCTCTCGACGCACAAACGACGACTTTGTCCCCCGAATGCAGGAGTCCTTGGGATCGTGCGGCGTCGAGAGCACGCGGAATTGCGTCTTCGATTTTAACCGGACGATCGACCACCAGCGGCACGACTGCACGTAGCGGCGCGAGCGAACGGGCGACCGTCGCTTCGGGTGTTGCAGCGATGATTTCGACACCGGGCCGACACGAGGCCAACAATCGGGCGCTGTAGCCCGTGTACGTCAACGCCAGAATTGCATCGGCGTCGATGCGCTTTGCAAGAGCACTGGCGGCTGCAGTGACCGCGGCAGTGGCCGGGTTGGCATCGGCAAAAAGATTCGGCAAGGACATGTCGGTTTCGGCACCCGAGCAGATCCGTGCCATCGCGCTGACTGCCCCGGCCGGATCGTGACCCACGGCCGTTTCGCCCGACAGCATCACTGCATCGAAGCCGTCACGCACCGCGGCTGATACGTCGGCGACTTCGGCACGCGTCGGTCGCGACGACGAGATCATCGACTCGAGCATCTCGGTTGCACAGATGGAGAACTTGCCCATCTCGATAGCACGTCGCGCCATTCGACGCTGTACGGGCGGCACGTCTTCGTAGGGAATCTCGACACCAAGATCGCCCCGCGCCGCCATCACTCCGTCGCAGGCCTGCAGGATCTCGTCGAGATTCCCGAGAGCCTGGGGACGCTCGATCTTTGCGATGACAAGGCCGACATCGCCCATCAATCGACGGACCTCGGCGACATCGGCGGCGGTTTGAACGAACGACACCGCGACAATTTCGACCGCCTCTTCACGCGCCACCGCGATGTCGGAGAGATCCTTCGACGACAACAGATCGCCGCCGATCACGGTGTCGGGCAGATTCACACCCTTGCCGCGCGCCAGATCACCGCCGTCGACCACGCGCACGGACAATCCCTCGTCGGATACCGACTCGATGACCGATGTGATTCGCCCGTCGTGCAGCAACAGCCGTTGGCCAATGGCCAATCCGTTGCGGCTTGCCCCGCGCAACACGTCCTCGAGCCCGAGTTCGGAAAACGAAAACGAGGCAATGGCACCCTCGTGCAAGGTACGGGGCTCGCCACCAAAACGCATTTTAGGCCCCTGAACATCAACGAGGACTCCGCACTGCGGAGCAGCCCTGCGCACGAGGCTTATCGACTCCCGAAGGGCCTCTGTCGACAGATGCGAACAATTCAGCCGAAAGACGCTGGCCCCCGCCTCGACAAGTTCGAAGACGCCTTGCTCGGTTGCCGAGGCCGGGCCGAGGGTGGCGATGATCTTGGTTGTGCGGGTCACTTTTTCCTCCGCTGAGCGAATCCAATGCGAGAATACGTTATGGCTCTCGCTCGCACCGCCACCCAAACGATCGTCACACTCGACCTCGAGGGCGTCCTCGTACCCGAAATCTGGATCGCAGTCGCCGAGACGACAGGGATCACCGAGTTGCGTCGCACCACCCGCGACGAACCCGACTACGACAAGTTGATGCAGGGTCGCCTCGAAATTCTCGATCAACACGGCCTCACCATGTCGGCAATCGAAAAGGTCATAGCGGGACTTTCTCCACTCGACGGCGCCAGGCGGTTCCTCGATGAATTGCGCTCTCTCACACAGGTACTGATTCTCTCCGACACTTTCGAACAGTTCGGTCGACCCTTGATGGCACAGCTCGGCATGCCGACATTGATCTGTCACCGCCTTGTGGTCGAAAACGACCGGATTGTCGATTACGAATTGCGTCTCGACGACCAAAAGCGACGCGCCGTCGAGGCGTTGATTGCCCTCAACTATCGCGTCATCGCCGCCGGAGACTCATACAACGACACGGCGATGTTGGGTGCAGCCGAACACGGCTTCCTCTTCCACGCACCCGAAAACGTGAAACAACAATTCCCCCACTTTCCCGCTCTCGACACATACGACGACCTTCTCGCCCGCATCCGCGCGGTGCTCTGAAGTCGCCATGACCAATGTCGCGCGCGAGCTGTGGCGGGTTGTCGAGCCGTTCCACCAGGTTGCGTATCGCTCACCCGAGGCGACTGCCGCCTATGACGCGCTCGGCCTGACAGTCGGGCCCCAGCAGTACTTCGCCAACCGTCTCGCGGTTCTCGGCCCCATCGGGCCCACCACCGCGTCAGCCGTGCTCTACGGCTTCAACCCCACGTACGTCGCAACGGCCGTGCCGGCCATCTGGACGTTCGCGTCCCCTCAGGCAGTCTGTACGGCCCGTCAGAGCGCCGCTCGGACCTGTTTGGCCCGAATACTGCCCGACATTGCCGATCTGCCCCTGACGGCGGAATTGGCCGAGGTCGCCCGCCGGCTGGTTTTGACCCTCGATTTCGCCAACAGCCCCATTGGAGCAGCCTGCCTCGACCAGCCCTACCCCGTCGACCCTGTCAGCGCCCTCTGGCACTCGTGCACGGTCCTGCGCGAGCACCGCGGCGACGCTCACTGGCGAGCAACGGCCGCACATGGCATCGACCCCGTCGAATGCCACATCCTTCACGCCGCCGACGGCGCCATGCCCGAAGATCTTCTGCAACGCGTCTCGGGCTGGGACGACGCCGCGTGGGACGAAGCCAAACGGCGACTTGGTATACGTGGCCTTCTCGATTCTTCGACAACATCGATCCGACTCACACCCGATGGCCACGCAACCAAACGTGCCATCGAGTCGGCGACCGACGCGCACGCCGACAAATCAATCGATTCAGTCGGTGTTGGCAATGTCGTACGGATGCGCGAAGAGATGCGTCCGTGGATCGAGGCGATCATGAACGCCGACGTCATCGGTGCTTGGAAAATGCGCGAAGCGCTGTGGCGCGACGAATAGTGCGTGAATGACCGGGCTAATTGCGCCCGAGAATTCCGCCCAACACGCCGCCTGCGCCGGGCTGACTGGTCGGCAGGACCGACGAAATCCAGCCGATCAACTCTTGCGGGTTGCGCGTCTGGGTCCACACGCGCCCGGGCCCCTGGAAGTCCAGCACAAGACCTTCACCGCTCTTGAACATCTGCACGATGCCACCGGTCGCCTTGCGGATACTCATCGACACCGATGCGTCGTAGGCCACCATGTGGCCCGAGTCGAAGGTGATGCTTTCACCCGCGGCAAGGTTCCACTCTTCGAGTCCGCCATAACAACCGAACACCACGAGGCCGTCGCCCTCGGCGCGAAGGATGAAGCCACCTTCCGAGCCGAACATGTTCTTGAAGCCACCCCATTGGGTGTCGAGAACGACCGATTTCTCGTTGGCCAACCAGCTGCCACGCGAAATGAACAACGGCATCGCACTCGAGATTGCCTGCACCGTCATGTCGCCGGGCAGACGTGCCGCCACGTCGACGAAGCCGCCCGATGCAGGGGCCGTGTAGGTCGACACGAAGAGGCTTTCTCCGCCGAGTGCCGCCCGCTTCAACGATTTCATGACGCCACCTTCGGCTTTGGCCGCAAGATTGACACCGGTCGACATGGCCATCATCGCGCCCGATTCGACCTGGACTGCCTCACCGCCCGCCAGCTGAATACGCGCAACGGAAAAGGAAGGGTTTTGACGAATTGTGACCTGCATGATCCAACTCTAGGGATCCGGCGCGTCTCTGAACCCCTTTTGCACGATTCATCTCAAGAATCACCAGTTCGAAGACTGTCGGCGGCGAAGCGCCAACGCAAGACTTCCCGCCGCGCACAACGCAACGATCGGCCAAAGCCGCAAGTCGAAACCCGTCGCCGGAATTTGCTTGTCGGAAACCTTCGCCTTGCTGTTCGCTCTCGTGCTACGCCCACTCGCTGCCGACGCCTTGTTTGCAACGGTAGTGGTCGTCGTTGCCGTGGTGCTCGTTGTCGTGGACGACGCCGATGTCGCCGACGAACCGGGAGTACCCGACGACGTGCCCCCACTCGAACTGGATGGCGGCGCACTGTCCACCTTCACTGCAGCCAAGAGCGAGCGCTCTTCGTTCTCCGACGTCACGCCCTCCGCTTGAATCGTGTGCAATCCGAGCTGAATGTCGGATGGAACCTTGAAGACCTTCTCCCAAGTTCCATCAGCATTCACGACCGTATTGCCCAGGAAGATTTGATCGGAGTACAGCCATACTTCGGCAATCGTTCCTGGCTTGAAGCCTGTCCCGGAAGCCACACCATTCCCATCGGTATAGAACCGGAGGGTCTGAAGTGTCGTGTCCGCAACTGCGTCGACTTCGCCACGTTGGCCGATTAAGTCCATCGTGATGTCGTTGCTCGTATCAGCGATGCTCAATTCCCCACTAGTCAGATCAGATGCAACCGATCCGACGTTGCCGTCAATTTCCAGCTGACCGCCGATGCTTCCCGAATCAAGGAAGGTGGCTTCCTTCGATTGCGACAAATATGAAACAACTTCGCCCGGTTTTGCATCCGTAGGCGCTCCTGTCGGCGAACACCCATCTGCAGTTTCTGCAACCGCCGAGTTCGCTCCGCTCGACGAACGGCCGATGCTGTTCACAACGAAGGATCGGAAGTAATACCTGGTTCCTCCCGTTAGCCCCGAAATGACCGAAGAGGTCTCGATATTGGTGGCACTAAAAGAGCCTTCGCTTGCCGAGAGGACCGGGAACGAAACAACGGTACGTGTTGACTCGTCAAATGTGGGTGGACTGTCGGACAGGATCTTCACGTATTCCACTTCAAACTTGTCTATGGGCAGCCCGCCGGTATCCGCTGGAGCCGTCCATCTCAATGTCACACGGCATGGACCCGGGTCGGCTTGGATCGAGGGTGCTCCCGGAAGTCTCCCGAACGTCACGTTTGCGACATTCGACCACGGCGAGTAACGCGCGGCAGATGCGCTACCGAGATAGTTGAAAGACCGAACACGGACAAAATACGTTTCGCCAATGTTCAATCCAGAGATCTGGCAACCAGGCCACGTTGTGCCGTGACAGACGGTCAACAGAGACGTCGAGCACTCCTCACCGGCCTGAGGCATCTTGCCCGCAAGGCTTTCGTTTGCGAGGGTACCCGGGTTGTTATCTGGTGGAGTAGTTCCCGAACAACCACTCCACGAATACTTGTTGACGGTTGTTTCGTTGATGGATCCCGTCCATGCACCCGAGAAATTGTTGGACGAGGAACTTACGACCTGAAACTGAAACCCAGCGATTCCATCCACATGATCGACGTCTTCATTTCGGGACGTCGTGGGATTGTATACCGAGACAGGAAAAGAGACGCCGGGTTGGTTGGTGGACCACTTGACTTGGATCCTGTTCCCCACCTGCTTGGCCACCGTGATGAGCGGCGACGAGAACCGGTACGACACGACGTTCGACCACGAACCGCGCGCGATTGAACCGTACGTGCCACCACTTGCTTGGTTTCCGATGGCACGAAGTCGAAAGTAGTAAGGACGATCGATGTCGAGTGTCGCAGAACTCCACGTGTACGACGTGCTCCATTCTCGTCCGACGATCGTCTCGGTGTCGGCAAAGTCACTCGTGCGTGAAACTTGAAGTTCATATGACCCGACGTTGTTGTCTAAGTGGTAGCTCAAACCAAAATCGTCACCCGCGGGCAGAGACGATTCGGGAAGACTCCAAGCCAGCCGAAGTGCGGTTGTTCCCCCAACCGCCACCACAGTGGGCGCCTCGGGTGCGTAACTTACGGTCAAAGAAAACTCGTCCGAGTAAACCGCCGATTGCGAGGTGGCAGTCGTCTTGACTCTGAATGTGTACGTCGTGCCCTCGACGAAAGGCGTACTACCCGGGACACTTCTCCGTTGACCGAACGTGCCGTACTTCTCGCACGGCCACGCAGCACCCGAGCCGGTTGAGGTGCTGCAATACGAGAAGCGCCCCGTACCTCCAAAACTACTGAACTGAACCCACGAGCTGCCGCTCTTCAGCTGTACCTCATGCGTGATACCCGTAAAGCCACCTTGACCTGTCGGCACGTCCTCGAACCGGAGATCAAGCGCTGTCTGACTGGTGGCGGTTCCGCTTTGCACCATCTGCCGCAAGCCGGCGCTCGACACGGTTACCGGCCTAATCGACCGAACCAACGGCGCCGCTCCTGATATCACTCGAACCTCTGCGGTGCGCACCAGCGACGCCGAACGATAAAGCCCCGATGCAGCCTTTGTCACCGTTACCGTGCAGTTGAACCAATGATCCGGAGTCGTCTGGGATACGGTGAGAAAAAGATCCGCAGTCATAGAACAACTGTCGCCACTCACCGCGCCGGTACCGGGACTCGCCGATCCGCTGATCAACCCAGAACCACTACCTCCACTGACACGCAATTCTGTCGTCTCGCTGTAGATCTTGGCATTCCATGGGTTTCCTCGGCCGTCATTTGCCCCACCAAACGGCAAGAGCTGAGTTGAGTCGCCTGCGAGCGAACTGTCAGTGACTTGCTCATCGAGATATCCCATGTACGACAGCTGAAGCAGTTCCTGTGTTCGCGGAGATATTTGAACGATTCCGCGAACTGTTTCGTAATTCCATTGCGAAGTCGTCGCTGGGGTTCCGCCGAAAACGAAATTATTGACTTCCAGGAAGTATGTGAGCGGACCCGTGCCTGACGTGTTCACTGTCGTCGTCGATGACGTTGTGCGGTCGAGGTAGAAAGCCGACTGCCACGACTGAATCTCATGACCGAGAATCGAGCCGCCATAGCCTTGGTAGTACGGGCTCACTCCTCCGTAAACGGGGCCACGAGTGAACGAGAATCCATTGACGTCGGTGCCGGGACGAGGAGTGATTGGCGTCCCATCAATTGACGTGAGGCATTCATTCTCCCGATACGTCGATTCTGTCACCGGATACCACCTGAAAGTTACGACGTTCGGCGACAGAACTTCTCCGATCGCACAATCTGCGTAGATCGTCGTGACAATTGGTTTGATCTCGATCTTCGTTACGTACGCGGGAGCCGTGCGATCCGTTACGAAGACCGTTTGCGGTCCGCTGAAGGCACCGGCACCAACAGAGAACGACACGGACGTCGATGAGTTTCGGGTGATCGAACCGGACGATATTTCGGTCTCCCCGACAATCACCCGCAAATTCGAGCCCCAGTTCTGCGCAGCACTCGCGCGTTCACGGGTCGCTGCGGTGATTGTGATTGTCTGGGCCTGACCCGTAAAAGACACGTTGTCGTAAACAGCCGCCGGAAGCGAATGTAGGTAACACGGTCCGACCTGACCGAACGACAGAGTGACCTGTCTCGATGCACCGACACCCGACACCGTGCCAGAGCAAATTTGACTTCCGGCCGTATATGGATCGTCCGCCAGTTCAACGAAGGAGCGAGACGTTGACTGCGGGTTGTACAGGCCGCCCTCGGGACAGCTGTAAGAAAATGCCGACAAATCGGCGGCGTCTCGCTTAAGCGTGGATGACCGTACCGGCGAGACTGTGCGGTCGATTTCCTCGTCGACGGAAGTCGATGGAATCCAGTAGCTGATCGCGCCAGATACCCGTCGGGACTGTTGATTGCACAATGGAACGGTGTCAGACGCCGGGCCGGGCACAACATCGACGGGATTCGAATAGCTCGACCACTTCGTGCATTGATCTTGCGGGTCCCCGAATACCGGCAAAGTGCCACGGACGCGCAACCTGACGCGTTGCATCAAACCGGGAACCGACGGCCTGAATTTGAACGGATTTGGTGACCAGTAGGTGTGTCCGCTGAGGTAGGTCAATTTTCTCGGATTCACGGAAAAAATCTCGGGGTTGACTCCCCCACCGCTGATTTCGACTTCAATGATTGAAGACGAGTCGGTCGGGTCAACCCGATTCACGTTGACAACGCCGAATGCGTCAACCGTGGCCACCGGGGTGCCAAATGGATACGGAGTTGCGATGGATTCGTTCGTGCAACTACCTGTGGGCCCCACAGGACTAGGGACGTAAATGAAAGCTGCGCTCGGTGCCGCCAGCACCGCACCCGTCACCAATGCTCCTACCCAAGCAATTCGAACAAATCGATTCAATGAACTTCTCCTTGCACGCGACTCCAGGACAGCGAGCTCGCGATGAGCCTAAGTCACAACCACGAACGAAGAGCGTTCTAGAAGAAAGGTGACCAACACTGAACTTCAAAATTTGTGTCGAAGGGGGGACTTGAACCCCCACGCCCTTGCGGGCGCCAGCCCCTCAAGCTGGTGCGTCTGCCTATTCCGCCACTTCGACGAGGAACCCAGAGCCTAACTGCGGGTCAAAGGAGACCCAACCGTGACAGGGCTCAGCTGGAGAGCAACATCGCAAGCGCGATGACCGTGAGGATCCACACCAAAGCGAAAACGGTGGTGATCCGATTCAAGTTGCGCTCGGCCGCAGCCGAACCAAGGGCAGCCGAACCGCCGCCGCCGAACATGTCGGACAATCCACCGCCACGGCCGCTGTGCAACAACACGCCCACGATCATGGCGAACATGGCCGCCACGTTGATGATCACGGTGATGATGGTGATGAGATCGCGCACGGGGAAAAAGCCTAACGGGCTCAGTCGGGGAAATGGCAGGCCACAGGGTGACCCTTACCGCGGTCGATCAGGGCCGGCTCTTCGATTGCGCAATGTTCCGTCGCCTTGGGGCAACGCGTACGGAAACGGCATCCCGAGGGTGGGTCAATCGGGCTGGGAACGTCGCCCGTGAGCACGATGCGGTGCCGTTCTCGCCCGAGACGAGGATTGGGTACGGGAACGGCCGAGAGCAAAGCGCGGGTATACGGATGCGATGCGTTGTCGTAAACGTCGGCAGGCCTACCCGACTCGACGATCTTGCCGAGGTACATGACCGCCACTTGGTCGGCGATGTGGCGCACCACCGAAAGGTCGTGCGCGATGAAGACGTACGACAGATCGAGGCTCTCTTGAAGCGTCTCGAGGAGGTTGAGAATCTGCGCCTGGACGGAAACGTCGAGTGCGGAAACCGGTTCGTCAGCGACGATCAATTTCGGTTCGAGAGCAAGGGCCCGCGCAACTCCGATACGTTGACGCTGACCGCCGGAGAACTCGTGCGGAAAGCGATTGAGATGTTCGGGGTTGAGACCCACCCGTTCCATGAGCTCGCGAACTTTCTCGCGTTCGACGGCGCGATCGCTGAGGCCGTGAATACGCATCGGCGTTGCGATGATTTCTGCAACGCTGTGCCGCGGGTTGAGACAGCTGTAGGGATCTTGGAAGACGTATTGGATGGTTCGTCGCAGGCGTCGCAGTTCCGCGCCGGAAGCTGAATCAAGATCTTGGCCATCGAGCACAACCTGACCGCTCGTGGGCTGGATGAGATGCCCCAACAATCGTCCGAGAGTCGATTTTCCGCAACCCGATTCACCGACGATGCCGAGAGTTGTTCCTCGATCGACGGTGATCGAGACACCATCGACGGCCTTCACTTGTCCTGTGGGGCGGTGCAACCACGGCGACTTCCCCGTCGGGAAATACTTCACCAGATTGGTGGCTTCGAGAATGGGTCCGTTCGGCTGCGTCATTTCTGCAACTCCGCAATCAGATTCGTCCGCGTGTCGATTGACAAATGACAAGCGCTACGACTCGAGCCGACGGAGGTCAACTCGGGAATCGCCGTTGCACAGGGCGAACCATCGCCCAGATCAAAGCGACAACGCGGGCGGAAGGCGCAACCTTTGGGCAAATTGATGAGCGATGGTGGCGAACCGGGAATGGCGCGCAACGAGCCTCGGCCCGCTGACTCAAGGCTGTTCACCGATCCGAGCAATCCAAGCGTGTACGGGTGGCTCGGATGATCGAAAATTCCGTCGACATTGGCGTGTTCGACGACTCTCCCGCCGTACATGACCAGCACTTTCTCGGTGATTTCCGCGACGACACCCAGATCGTGGGTGATCAGCATGACGGCAGTTCCCGACTCTTCCTGGATCTTTTGAATCAGTTCGAGAATCTGCGCCTGCACCGTGACGTCGAGTGCGGTTGTCGGTTCATCGGCAATCAAGAGCCTGGGGCTGTTCACCAATGCCATCGCAATGACGATGCGTTGCCTCATGCCACCGCTGAACTCGTGGGGATAGGAGTCGATCCGCTTCATTGGTTCCGGTATGCCGACCTTCTGGAGTGCGTCGATCACGATTTCGCGCACCTGTGCTTTGGTGGCGGATGGGTGATGCACCAGGTAAGCCTCACCGATTTGCTCGCCGACTTTGTAGAACGGGTTCAGTGCGGACAATGGGTCTTGGAACACCATCGCGATGTCGCGTCCGCGGTGGCGACGCATCTCTTCATCTTTCAGCGTCGACAGTTCTTCGCCGTCGAAGATGATCGATCCGGAGGTCTCGACACGCTGACCGAAGTTCAGTCTCATGAGGGCGTTTGCCGTTACCGACTTGCCCGAGCCACTTTCGCCGACAATGCCGATCGTCTCGCCAGCAAACACGTCGAAGGAGACTCCGTCGACAGCCTTCACGATTCCGTCCTGAGTGTGAAACGACACACGGAGGTCTCGAACCGACAGCAGCGCGTTGCCCGACATCAGCTACGCACCCGCGGATCGAGGAACCCGTAACAGAAATCCACAACGGCGTTCGCGAGAACGATGAAGACCGCGGCCACGAGAGTCGTGGCGACGAGGATCGGCAAGTCCGAGTCTACTACGGCTTCGATCGCCAACTTGCCCATTCCCGGCAGGTTGAACACGCTCTCGGTGATGACGGCGCCACCGAGCAAAGCCGCGAAGTCGAGACCCGCAATGGTGACGATCGGAACCATCGCGGCGCGAAGGACGTACTTCACGATGAGCACAGGACGACGGACGCCCTTGGCAAGACCAAGACGAACGAATTCCTCGTTCATCACTTCTATGACGCCGTTACGCGTCAGACGCACGTAAGTAGAGGCCGATACGACGGCCAACGTTGCCCACGGGAGAATCAGAGCCTTGGCCCATCCCAGTGGACTCTTCAGAATGCCGACGTAGTTGGGAAAGTCGACGATTGGCCACCAGATCGTGAAGATGAGAATCACGAGAAGACCGACGAAGAAAGTTGGAAGACTGATGCCGATCACGGAGAAACCCGTTGCCAATCGGTCGGGCCATCTCCCCCGTTTCAACGCGGCCACGACCCCCAGACCCACGCCGATCAACATCCACAAAACGAATGCTCCGATCGACACAGAGATGGTGACGGGCAGCGACCGCGTGATGAGGTCGGTCACGCACTGGTGACGTTTGAACGAATAACCAAGGGCGGGTGCATCGCAATGCAACTCGGCACCTTCGGGGCCGTACGTCCGGCCCTTGACGATTCCCTTGACGAACAAGCCGTACTGCGTCAAGAGTGGCTTGTCGTATCCGAGACGCTCACGGTTGCGAGCGATGACCTCGGGGGTGCAGTTCTTGCCGCACGTCAGCGCTGCCGGATCAGAGGGCAGCGCCGAAAAAAGCACATAGGTACAAAAGCTGACCGCCGCAAGCAGCATGAGAGCAAAGAGGCTCCGGCGGACGATGAAGTAAATCACGATGAATTGCGAACACGCGCGTTCCGGGCCCGCGCACTGCGCGGACCCGGAACCACTACGTCAATGTGATCAGCCTGCGAGGCCGATGTTGCCAACCGAGTACCAACCAAACGGGTACCACTGGAATGCATTGCGGACCTTCGAGCCAACCAGGTTCTGGCCGCGGGTGTACGAGCCCGGAATGTTCCAGACATTGTCCACGAGCCACTGGTTGAGTTCCTGCCACGCTGCAGCCTGCTTCGGGCGGTCGGTTTCTGCCTGGGCGGCCGCAACCTTGGCTGCGAATTCGGCGTACGCCGGATCGTCCCACGTGTTGTTGTAGGCGAACCCGCCATCCTTGATGAACAACGGCGGGATGACCGTGGAAGCGTTGTTCCAGTCGGCTGCCCAACCGGCGCGCATCAGGTCGCCCGGGTTCTCGTTGATCGTCGCGTAGTACTTGCTGGGCTCGATCGGGTTGTCGATGATCTTGATGCCTGCTGCGCCGAGCGAGTCGATCCAGATGGCGATGATCTTCTTCCACAACTCGGTGTCGCCATGGTCGAAGCGCATACCCGTTTCGGTTGCGAGCTTGTACGCATCGGCACACTTCGGATCGGCCTTCGCCTCTTCGAGAAGAGCCTTCGCGGCGTCAACGTTCGGCGTGCCATCGGCGTTCAGACCTTCGGGCAACGTGTTGTCCTTGTAGTCGACGCTGAGACGCGGGTTGATGAATCCACTGGCGAACGTGCCGGTGAAAGGACCACCCGCTGCAGTGCGCAGAGCTTCGCGGTCGATTGCAAGCCAAATCGCCTTACGGATCGCAAGGCAGTTCACGGTCTTCAGGTTGACCATGGTGTACGAAACGAAGCCGTCGTAACCGTCGGTACGACGATCCTTGAACTTGTCGTCACCGAAGACGGTCTGAAGGTTCTGGGGCTGCAATGCGCCGTAGGTGATAGCGGCCTGGTCGTCGCCCTGATCGGCGATCAAACGCTCGTCGATCACGTTCGGGTCGAGACCGAAGTGCCAGATGATTTTGTCGAGGTGCGGGGTGCGCACTTCGTCGGAGGTCTGGGTCCACTTGTCGTTGCGCACCATGACGAGCGAATCACCTTCGGTGTACGACTCGATCTTGAATGGGCCCGACGAAACCGGCTTCAGGGTGTACTTGTCACCCGTATCGGCTGCCTTCGGCACCGGCGCAAATGCGAGCAATGCCACGGTGTAGTTGAAGTCGCCAACGCCCTGCTTCAAGTGGAAGATGACGGTCTTGTCGTCTTTGCACTCGACGCCGCTCGAGAATGCGGTCTGCTGAGCAGCGGTTGCCTTGTAGGGGCCAGGGTAATCCTCGGCCACATCGAGGTACTGAATGGCGTACATCGGACCCTCGTCGCCGGTCACGTCGTGTGCCCACGTACGCGAAACGCCGTACTGGATGTCGGCGCAGGTGATGGCGGATCCGTCTTCGAACGTCACGCCATCACGCAAGGTGAAGGTCCACGTCTTCGCATCGGCTGAGGCCGTGCCCGTGTCGGTGGCGAGGTCGGCCACGAGGCTGGTGCCGTCGGTGCCCGCAACCGCCTTGTAGCTGGTGAGCGTACGGGTGATGGTTGAACCGAGGAATCCGAGGTCGGCACCGGTGTAGATGCGCTGCGGATCGAGGTTCGTTGCACCCGTTGCTTCGTCGAGGATGTGCAGCGTTCCGCCGTCGGCGATGCCGTCGGCAGAGGCTGAGATTCCTCCTGCTTCTTCGACGAATCCGGTCACGTTCGACGAATCGTTCGCCGCTGCCGTGGTGTCGGAACCCGCCGTGGTGTCGGATGTCGCGGACGTGTCGCTTGTCGCACTGTCGTTGTCGCTACCGCCACAGGCGGCGAGAGCAAGGACGGCACCAAGCACAAGACCGGACAGTTTTCTGCTGTGTCTCATGTATTACCTCCCCAAATGGATACGTGCACCCTGCAACAGGTTCGGCTACCGAGCGGTAGCCCGTTGGGTCGTATCAGAGCAGGTGGCGGTCGCTCTTCGGGTCGAAGGCGTCGCGCAAACCGTCGCCCATGAGATTGAAAGCCATGACGAGAATCATCAATGTGAGGCCGGGGACCACGAGGTAGGTCGGGTCGACGCGGTAGTAGCGAACCGAGTCGCCCAGCATGATCCCCCACGAGGGGGCGGGGGCAAGAAGACCGACTCCGAGGAACGACAACGTGGCCTCGACCGCCACGTAGCCGGGAAGGCTGAGTGTCACGAAGACGATGACTTGCGACCACAGGTTCGGCAGCAATTGCTTGAAGACCAAGTGCGTGTTGGTGGCACCGAATGATCTCGCTGCCTCGATGAACTCTCGTTCACGCAGCGACAAAACCTGACCGCGAATGAGTCGGGCCATGTAGACCCAACCAAAAACCGCGAGCACGAAAACGATGTACGTGAGACGTGCTGCGTTTCCCTCGGGAATTCCCCACGCTTCGAGTCGCTGGGTCATCGGGCGGTTCAGCGAAATGATGAGAAGAAGCGATGGAAAAGCGAGGGTGAGGTCGGCGAGGCGCGTGATGAGCGCGTCGACAAAACCACGACGCAGACCAGCGACCAGTCCGAGGATGAGGCCGAGAGCGGTCGTCAGCAATGTTCCGATGAAGCCGATGAGGAGCGATATCCGGGCTCCGTAGATCAGCCGACCGAGAAGATCTCGCCCGGTTCCCGGTTCGACACCGAGTGGGTGATTCCACGACACTCCGCCGAACCTGCCTTTTGGCAATCCGAACTCGTTGAGCGAATGCCGATCGAGTGCGTACGGGTCGACTCCGAGCACCTTGACGATGACGGGAGCAAACACGGCGACCACGACGAAGAAGAGCACGATCCATGCCCCGACCACCGCAACACGGTCGCGTCGGAAACGTTGAAGGGCCAGTTGGCGAGGCGTGAGGCCGGTGACTTCGACCGTCTCGTTTCCTGACAACTCGTCAACCCCCGACATCGATCGAACCCTACTTCAGAATGCGTTGGTCAGTTCGCGGCGAGCCGGTACTTGATGATGCGAGCAAACTCATCGGGGTCCAGACTCGCCCCGCCAACGAGGGCGCCATCGATGTCGGACTGAGCCATCAGCTCAGCGGCGTTCCCTGCCTTCACCGAGCCTCCATATTGGATACGTATCGCGGCCGCAGCGTCATTGCCGTGACTAGCGCGGACCTCGGCGCGAATTGCGCCGCAAACCGCCTGAGCATCATGCGCCGTCGCAGTGCGTCCGGTGCCGATCGCCCAGATGGGCTCGTAGGCGACAACCAGGGCGGCAACGGTTTCGGCGGTTCGCTTCGCGAGGGCTGCGCGCACTTGGCCGATCACCTTGGCTTCGGTCTCCCCCGCCTCGCGTTCCTGCAAGGTTTCTCCGACGCAAATGATCGGAGTCATTCCGTTCTTCAAAATGGCTGTTGCCTTGTGGGCAACCATCTCGTCGGTTTCTCCGAAGATTTCGCGGCGCTCACTATGACCGACGATCACGTACTTCACACCGAGCTTCGACAACATCCCCGGCGAAACTTCACCGGTAAAGGCACCTTTGTCTTCCCAATGGCAGTGTTGCGCGCCAAGCTGGAACTTCAATTCATCTGCATCGATGAGCGTTTGCACACTGCGAATGTCGGTGAACGGTGCATGAATCGAAACATCAACCGCCTCGAAGTCTTCCTTCGCCACGAGATAGTTCAGCTTCTGCACCAACTGGATCGCCTCGAAGTGGTT
>JBEBAF010000117.1:0-3754 GCA_041159045.1 Actinomycetota bacterium | reverse complement strand
CGATACGCGGACGTGACTTCGCTCGTTGGATGGCAGGCGGGCCGATCCAAGACTTTGCGGCGCGACCCGACGACGGAGCGGTGACTCTTTCATGGAGCCCTGTGCGTCCATGGTGGTTCTCGTACGACGAATCAGGTGAATGGGATCCCAAGACTCTTGACTACGTGATCGAGATGAGCGAAGACGGCGGCAAGACCTGGGAAACCGTCGCCGATGGTGAGAACACCGAAACGGAAGTCACGATCGGTGGGCTGACGAACGGCAAGGATTATTCCTTCCGTGTTGCCGCACTGAATGAAATTCTGATGCTTACTCCGACGCATCGTTTCTTCACACCGGTGATCACGACGAAGATTGGCCGAGTCGAGCCCCCCGTTCAGGCGCCGGACGACATGGCGCCAGCGCCGACCGAGGATCAACCAACCCCGGCGATTGAAGGCCAAGCTCAGAAGGCACCTGAAGTTGCTCAGCCTCCGGCTACTGCAATCGCACCGGCCCCCTCCACCGCGGCCGCCTCGCCAACGACATCCGATGCACGGGTGACGTCGCAATCAACGAGCCAGGTTCTGTCGACGTTCAACCCAATTGGTGCGGATGTAGTCGCTGCTTTGGCGAAGCTTCCTGTTCCGAGCGGTGCGAAGGTGTCCGTGACGGTCGACAAATCCTCGAAAGCGGTCTGCGCGGTACGCGGGGGTGCATTGGTTGCCAATGCCACCGGCAAGTGCAAAGTCAAAGTCGCCGTGTCGACGGGCAAAGGCAAACCAAAGTCGAAAACCACAACAGTGTCCGTAACGAAGTGAATCACTCGACCATGAAGCGTTTGCACATTCGATCCGTCGCAGTCGTCTTGATCGTTGTGGTTGCTGCCGTCGCTGCCGTCGTGGCGGTCAGGTCATCACAATCAGACGACAGTCGTGATCGAAACATTGCCGGAGGCGGTGACGTCACGTCGTCCGCTGTGCCGTATCAGGTTTCGTTGATCTCGTGGAACGTCAGCAATGGCGTTCGCACCACTGGCGGCGGTGTTTGCGGAGGCACGATCATCTCCGAGTATTGGGTACTCACGGCCGACCATTGTTTGAAACTCGATGACGTGACGAAACAACCCGTACCGTCGGAGATTTATGTCGGCAGTGGTGATCCCAACTTCGATCAGTCAATCTTCGGTCCGGGAAATGGCAGGCGGGCCACCGTCGCGTATCGATTCCGCGACGTCGCCGGAGACGTGCCGGGACTCGATCTCGCGCTTTTGAAGGTCAGTCGGCCGTTCACCTATTCGAAAACCGTGCAACCTGCTGCTTTGCCGGTTGGACTCGACGAGGCAACGTGGCCGTCCATCTCGCAAGTGGGTTTGATCACCGGGTGGGGAAAGACGCTCGCAGATGACGGACAGACCACACTCAAAGGCGTCGAGCTGAAGGTGAACAACTCGTACACATCGGATTACTGCCAAGACGATACGAACAAGTACGACAGTTATTTCGGAACGATTTACCGAGCGAGCCAACACCTTTGCCTCATTCGAACCAGCACCGATGTGCAGGCAGCAGCCTGTTCAGGCGATAGTGGCGGCCCATTTGCCATCAAAGTTGGCGACAAGACCTACGTCGCAGGTGTTGCATCAAAGGCAACCTCGTCGCGCGATGCACCGTTCAATTTCTGCACCGGCGTGACACCCAGTCTCTACACCCGCGTCACCGCTGGTCTTGATTGGATCATCCCGGGCGTCGTGACGGATTTGAACGCGCGAACCGATACCGGACGGGTTGATCTCTCATGGGGCGCTCCGACACATTCACCATTCAGTGCGATCACCGACTACCAAGTCGATATGCGTGCGGTTGGTGCAAGCGAATGGTCAACGGTCAACGACGGAGTGTCGACATCCATGGGTGCGAGCATCATCGGATTGAATACCGGAGATGCCCTCGAATTTCGTGTTTCGGCCATCAATGCTGTCAGTGCGTCGAACGCGGGCTTGCGTCAGTTTGCGAATTTCACTGTCACGGTTGGGGTACCACCTACTTCGACTTCAACCACAACGACATCGACAACTGCTCCAGCCACAACCACCACGCTCGCGCCGCAGTCAATAACGATCGCCCCCTCCACCACTGCTCGTGCGGTGTCGATAGTGGGTAAGACAACGACCACGTCTTCAATTGCGCCTGCGACGTCAGTCGCTGTTCCGCGTGCCACCACCACGGTGGCACCGGTTGCGTCATCGGGCGGCGCGAGCATCCAGCCGGTTGGCGGAAACGATCGCAAATTCGAGAGTCCCCCGGTGCCCGCCGGTCTGACTCCGCAGCCGCTGGAAGAGAAAGTCGTTGTCGCTTCGGTCGGTCCCCAGCCTGTGATCGGCTCGACGTGGTCAGCCACGGATGTTGCCAAGACAGGAAACGTCAATCTGCCAACCGGTGGCCTCGTCTCAGTCGCGGTTCCTGCGAAGTCTTCGAAGGTCTGCAAGTCGAACGGCAGTGGTCTGACGATGGTTGGCAAGGGCACGTGCAAAGCCACCGTTTCGGTCACCATTGGTTCGGGTAAACCCAAGAAAAAGACGGTTTCGATCAAGGTTTCCTGAAGACACTTCTGATCAACGTCAAATTAGGGTTGGTACGTGAAATGGCTGCGATCAATAGTTGCGGTCGCCACGTTGGCGACGGGCATTGTCGCTACAGGCGCCGCGGTTGAATCTGTCGCACCCACCCTTGCCGCGAACTCGAAGCCCGGCGAGTATTTGGTGACCTTCGACGCGGGCACGAATGCCGTCGCGAAAGCTCGTAAAGAGCGGTCGCTCGGTAATCAGGTCAGCGATGTGTTCACCGATGCAGTTGACGGACTCGTGGCAACACTCGATGCAAGCGACCTACGTCGACTTCAAAACGATGCAGATGTGATCGCAATCGAACCAAACTCGCCAATCCGCATCGCCACCGAGGTAAGTCGTTACATCGTTCGCCTGAAGCCCGGCGTGAGCGCGGTTGCGATGGCGGCTTCATCGGGTGCAACCGATGTCGTCACCTTCACGAATGTGTACTCGGGCTTCGCGGCTGCGCTCACGAACTCAGAGTTGGCAAGCCTCGCCGGAAATCCCAACGTCGTGGCCATTGAGCCCGACGTACTCGTGTCTGCAACCGCCGACCAATCAAGTGCAACGTGGGGTCTTGATCGCAGTGATCAACGAAATCTTCCGCTTGATACGCATTTTGCAACCACGGCTGACGGCCGAGGTGTCCACGTGTACGTCGTCGACACGGGAATCCGTGCAACTCACAACGAGTTCACCGGTCGCGTGGCTTCCGGCTTCGATGGGGTGCTCGACGGAAATGGCACCGACGACTGTCATGGCCATGGCACCCACGTGGCAGGAACGGTCGGCGGTTCGACATTCGGTGTGGCGAAGGCCGTCACACTCGTTCCCGTCCGCGTTCTTGGTTGTACGGGTAGCGGTTACATGTCGACGGTCATCCAAGGAATCGATTGGATCGTGGGCAATCACACATCCGGTACGCCGGCGGTTGCGAACCTCAGTCTCGGTGGCGTGAAGTCGGATCTCATGAATCAGGCGGTGGCTCGCGGTGTTGCCGACGGTGTCGTCTTCGTGGTTGCAGCGGGAAATGCAAACGCCGATGCGTGCAACGCCTCTCCGGCAAGTGAACCCTCTGCAATCACGGTTGGTGCGACAACATCGGTTGATGCGCGGGCAAGTTATTCGAATTGGGGATCCTGCGTTGATCTTTTCGCTCCTGGATCG
>JBEBAF010000116.1:0-5694 GCA_041159045.1 Actinomycetota bacterium | reverse complement strand
GCGTCTCCGCACCACGCCACTTTCGTGACATTCAGTTTTTCGATGACGTTTACTCGCTAGGGGTTACTTCTTGACCTTCGTTACCGAAGCGAAGTCGAAGCCTGAACCATTCACGAGCGGGCGTGCCCCGCCACCGGGAAGCAACGTCGCACCGACGCCCTTGGCAGTGTTGTTCCACGCGAGGAACCCGCCTTCGAGGTAGAGCGGGATCCAGATGCTCTTCTCGGAGAGTTCGGTAACGCAGGGAGCGTAGGCCTTGCGAGTCGAAATCGCGCGTGCATCAGTGAAGCACTGAGCCAGTGCGGGGTTGGTGAATCGGAAACCCGACAATTCAAGATCGGTCTTCGTCGTGAACAGCGTCGCGAAGTCGGCGTAGTAGCCGGATGCGACGTTGAACAAGCTGAGATGCTGTTTCAAACCAAAGCCCGCTGCGATGTATTGCGTGCTCGTGAGAGGCGTTCCAACGGTGCAGTTCATGCCGGCCTTCGTCATCATGTCGCAGATGAGCTGGGCGCTTTCACCAGACGTGCTGGTTGTGGTTCGCGGCACGATGATGTCGAGGCTCGACTTTCCTGTCTCCTTCTTATAAGCCTCGACTGCGGCCTTGGCCTTGTCGAGGTTGTAGGTCTTGGAGACGCCCTTGACGTAGTAGGGGTGAATCGGCGGCGCGATTGCGTACGACGGCACACCGTTGCCCTTGGTCATTTTGTCCGTGTACGTCTTCACGTCGAGCGCATAGGCGAAAGCTTCGCGTGCGTTCTGGCTGGCAAACGGCGACCCGGACGTCGGCACCGTGTTCATGTGGACGCTCCACGCGGTCTCGATTGGTCCCTTGTAGAGAGTGACCTTCTTGCCCATCTTCTTCAGCGAGTTGAGCGAAGTGCCTTCTCCAGCTCCGAAGAGCGCGATGTCGACCGCGTTGGTGCGGACGGCAGCGACTTTGGCAGAGGAGTCACCGAGAACACGGAACGTCACCTGCTCCGACTTCGGCAGCGGGTTCTTCGCGGTGCTGCGCCAGTACTTCGGATTCGCCGTCAGAACGGTGTCGGTGGTGGTGCCAACGGCCCCCTTCGACGCGACCACAAACGGTCCGGTGCCCACGGTGGCGGCGGCCGTGATTCCGCAGTCAGGGCTCTTCAACGAGTTTGTGGACAGCAAAGCCGAACGCCCGAAGTTCCAAAGCTGGAACATGAAGTTGGGTCGCGGAGTCGCGAGGTTGAACTGAATCGTCGAGGCGTCAACTACCTTGACGGCTGCGTCGACCTTGGCCTTCACGGCCAGGAGCTTCGACGGGTCCTTTCCTCCGGACGCAATGAACGCTGCGTAGGCGGCCTTCAGCTCATCGATCGAGCTACCGAACAGGTCGGTCCACGCGATGGCCGGCAACGAAGGCTGCTGCACCTTCGCAGGAGCGAACACGATCGGTCCGAGGCCAGCTTGCGCGTACATGTTCATCAGAACGTTGGTCGCGTCAAACGGAGTGCCGTCGGAGTAGGTGATGCCAGGGCGTAGGACGACCGTCCAGGTCTTCGCATCGGCGCCCATCGTGACGCTCTTTGCCGTGTAGGGAACCATTTTGCCCTTGTCGTTCACGATCGTGAGAGTTTCGAGAACGGAGTTCTTTGCAGCCACCTGGTCGATACCGGGAGAGTCCTGCGTGCACCACGCACCGTTGGGCTCTTGGATAGCAATGATCAGGTTGTTCTTTGCGCTGGCGGCGTGAACCGCAGCGGGTGCAGTTGCTGCAACTGAACCGAACAGCAGTGCTGCACCGGTCCACTTCATCAACCGCGACCTCTTCGTCGCAAGTGTCGACATTTATGTCCCCTCTTTTTGGTTGGCGATCACGTCGTTACGGCGTGTCGGTTGTCACAATACCGACAGCCTAACGGGCGGGCAACAGGTTCTTTGACAAGTTGTAAAGCGCAACTATGCGCTCAGTGCGGTGCACCGAACTGGCGATCACCCGCATCGCCGAGCCCGGGCACAATGAACGCGTTCTCATTCAAACGTTCGTCAATTGACGCCGTGAAAATCGCCAGATCGAGGCCTTCGTTTTCGAGGAATGCGATGCCCTCCGGCGCAGCGAGCGCGCAGACGACGGTGATCGGGCCCTCGGCGCCACGTTCGATGAGAAGTCGACACGTGTGGGCGAGCGAGCCGCCCGTGGCAAGCATCGGGTCGAGAACGATGCACTTCCGGCCGCGGAGCGTCTCGGGAAGCTTGTTCACGTAGGGCTTGGGTTGGAAAGTCTCTTCGTCGCGGCTGATGCCGATGAACCCAACGTCGGCGCTGGGCATCAGGTCTTGGGCGGCATGCACGAAGCCGAGACCGGCGCGAAGAACCGGGATGACCACGGGTTGGGTGGCGAGAGCCTTGCCGTTCGTGACGGTGAGTGGTGTTTCGACCGTGATGTCGCGGGTTGCGAGGTCGCGGGTTGCCTCGACGAGCAACAGCATGCCGACTCGCTCGAGTTCCTGACGAAAAAGTGCGTTCGGGGTTGATTTGTCACGTACGCGTGCGAGCGAATCGACGACGAGTGGATGACTGACAACTTCAACGCGAACGGGCATGACGTCATTCTTGCCGATCGCCTGCGCGGCGAAAAATGGTCGGGGAAGGGGGACTTGAACCCCCGGCCTCCTGCTCCCAAAGCAGGCGCGCTACCAAACTGCGCCATTCCCCGGCGCTGGTGAGTCTACGGAGTGGGTTGCTTAACGCTTGGCGCGCTTCGCCTCGCGAGCGAGACGCTTTGCGCTACGTCCGGTTGCCGCAATCTGGCGAGCATCGAGATCGCCGATTTCGACGCCGTTGGAGAAGAGCACTCGATAGCGCTGCCAGTTGAAACCATTGGCGAGAATGACCTTGCCTTCCGTTCCATTCGCCACGCCGTGCAGGTCGGTGGTTGCAACAACCCGGTCGCCGAGGCGCAGATTGATCTGGTCGGCGTGGGGCTTGGCGAGGGCATGTGGCTTCCAGAACGGCATTCCTCCATTTTGACTCATGGGCGCGTCCCAAACCCACTTTCCCGACCCACGGGTACACTCGTCAGCCTGTGAAAACGACGCTTGAACCCCTCGAAGGCAACAAAATCAAACTCAGCGTGGAACTCGATGCATCCGAGCTCGATTCCAGCATCGATCTCGCTTTCAAGAAGATCGCCCAGGAAGTGCGCATGCCCGGCTTCCGCGCCGGCAAGGCACCGCGCAAGTTGCTCGAGGCCCGCATCGGCCTCGCCGCCGCCCGCCAGCAGGCCATTCAAGACTCCGTACCTCTTTATCTGTCGAAGGCCGTGCGCGAGCACGACATCGATTTGATCGCCACTCCCGACGTCAAGTTGGTCTCGGGGGAAGAAGAAGGTCCCGTCGCGTTCGACGCCACCTGCGAAGTGCGCCCCGTCGTCACCGTGCCCGGCTACCAGGGGTTGCGCGTCGAGCTCGCTCCCATCGATCCGAGCGACGAAGAAGTCGAAGAAGTCGTCACTGCCGAGCGTCGTCGCCACGGCAATCTCGTCGACGTCGATCGTCCGTCGGAAAAGGGCGACTACGTCACCCTCGACCTGCAGGGCACCCGCGACGGCGAGCCCGTTCCCGGTCTGAACACCGATGATTGGGTCTACGAAGTCGGTCGCGGCTGGGTGGCTCCGACATTCGACGACGAAGTCACCGGTTGTGTGAAGGGTGCGACGCTCAAGTTCACCGCAACCCCGAACGGAACTGAACAGCCCGCAGATTTCGAGGTCACCGTTCAGCGCGTGCAGGTGCTCGAGCTCGCCGACCTCACCGATGAGTGGGTTGCCGAGCACGTGGCCGAACACGACACCGTGGCCGCGTGGCGCGAAGGAATCGTCGCTCGCATCACCGACATGAAGCTGAATCAGGTACGCAATGTCCTCATCGACAAGGTCAGTGACGCGCTGTCGGAGCTCGTCGACATCGATGCCCCCGAATCAATGGTCAACGCCGACCTGCAGGCGCGTGTTCAGAACACCGTTCAGCAGTTCCAGGCGCAGGGCATTGCCCTCGACCAGTGGTTGTCGGTTACCGGTCAAGACACCAATCAGTTCGTCGACGCACTCAAGGAGCAGTCGGTGAAGGCGGCCAAGGTCGACCTCGCACTGCGCGCCGTTGCGGTGGCCGAAGGGCTTGTCGCGGGCGACGACGACATCGAACTCGAATACCAGCGCATCGCAATGCGGGTGGGGCAGAAGCCCAACCAGGTACGCAAGGTGTACGAAAAGAACGACGCCGTGCCCGATCTTGTGGCCCAAATCAGCAAGTCGAAGGCTCTCGACTGGCTGTTGCACAACATCACGATGGTCGACACCAACGGCAAGGAGCTCGACCGCGAGCACGTTCTCGGCCACGACCATGATCATGACCATTCTCATGATCATGCGCACGATGGCGACGAGGGCCACTCACACGGGGCAGAATGAGCAACGTGTCGCACCAGTTCCGCAATTACTACGTACCCAACGTCACCGAACAAACCAGCCGTGGCGAAAGGGTGTACGACCTCTACAGCCGACTGCTGAAAGAGAACATCATCTTTCTCGGCACGCCGATCGACGACACCATTGCGAACCTGATCTGTGCCCAGTTGATCCACCTCGAGAGCGAAAATCCCGACAAAGACATCAACATCTACATCAACAGCCCCGGTGGCGACATCACCGCGTTGTTCGCGATCTACGACACGATGCAGTTCATCAAGAACGACATCGCCACCATCTGCTTGGGCCAGGCTGCGTCTGCCGCTGCGGTTCTGCTGGCGGCGGGCACCAAGGGCAAGCGTCTGGCCCTGCCACACTCGCGCGTCTTGCTGCACCAGCCCTATGGCCAGGTTGGCTATGCGCAGGTCACCGACCTGGAAATTGCCGCCCGTGAAATCCTGCGTATGCGCGATCTTCTCGAGGAAATCCTTGCAAATCACACGGGCCAGCCGATCGACCGCATCCACACCGACACCGACCGCGACTTCGTAATGGAAGCTCCAGAGGCACTTGCATATGGCATCATCGATGATGTCATTTCAAGCCGTCAGCTGACCGACCGCACAGGGCCGATCCGCTGACACGTTTCTAGGAGGGCCGCGTGGCCAAGTTCGGTGATTCAGGTGAATTGCTGAAGTGCTCGTTCTGCGGCAAATCGCAGAAGCAAGTGAAGAAGCTCATCGCCGGCCCCGGCGTGTACATCTGCGATGAGTGCATCGAGCTCTGCAACGAGATCATCGAAGAAGAGTTCGCCGAAACCGGCGACGTTCGTTTCGAAGAGCTTCCGACCCCTCTCGAAACCCGTACGTTCCTCGACGAATACGTCGTGGGTCAGGACCAGGCCAAGAAGGTTCTGTCCGTGGCGGTCTTCAATCACTATCGCCGCATCCAGTACCAGCTGAACCAGGGGGCGGGCCGACGCGACGAAGTCGAACTGCAGAAGAGCAACATCCTTCTGCTCGGACCCACCGGATGCGGGAAGACCCATATGGCGCAAACACTGGCCCGAATGCTCAACGTTCCATTCGCCATCGCCGACGCCACTGCGCTCACCGAGGCCGGCTACGTCGGGGAGGACGTCGAGAACATCCTGCTCAAATTGCTCCAGGCTGCCGACTTCGATGTCAAGCGCGCGGAGATGGGAATCGTGTACATCGACGAGATCGACAAGGTTGCCCGCAAGAGCGAGAACCCGTCCA
>JBEBAF010000115.1:0-7142 GCA_041159045.1 Actinomycetota bacterium | reverse complement strand
GGCGAGCAGATGTTGCGCGTCACCGCCGCACTTGCCGACGGAACACTGACGTGGTGCACCGGGCCGTCGACTCTGGCGAACCACACGATTCCCGTCTTGCAGCGTGCAGCCGAAGAATTGGGCAAGCCGAAGCAGCGTGTCATCGCGGCACTGCCCGTGTGTGTCACCACCAAAGTTGGTGAAGCGCGCGAGCGTGCATCACAGGTGTTCGCGATCTACGGACAGCTGCCCAGCTACCGCGCGATGCTCGACAAGGAAGGCGCAGCCGGCCCGGCCGACATCGCGATCGTCGGTACTGCTGCCGAAGTCACTGAACGAGTGGCCGCGCTTGCCGACATCGGCGTCACCGACTTCGCGGCAGTGGAATTCGGTGGCGACCCCGACGAATCGGCCAACACACGCGCCGCACTGAAGACGCTTCTTTCATGACCTACGCGGGCTACTCCGTCATCCGCGTGTCGGTCGACGGGGGAGTCGCGCGTGTCGTGATCGACAATCCACCGATCAATCTTTTCGACCTAGCG
This sequence comes from Actinomycetota bacterium, assembly GCA_041159045.1. Classification (GTDB taxonomy): domain Bacteria; phylum Actinomycetota; class Acidimicrobiia; order Acidimicrobiales; family Ilumatobacteraceae; genus F1-20-MAGs119. The sequence continues at coordinate 6,618 of JBEBAF010000115.1, read as the reverse complement.
CTTTACGGCGACATGGTCCGCGTGTCGCACGAACTTGCAGCCGACGCCGACGTGCGGGTTGTGGTGTTGTCGTCGGCGGTACCCGGGTTCTTCATTGCACACTTCGATGTCGAATTGATTCTGTCGATGCCCGACAACATGCCGGAACCAACCGAACCGCATGACTTCGATCGGATGTGCGAGAACTTCCGCACCATGCCGAAGGCCACCATCGCGGTCATCGAGGGTCGTGCAGGCGGAGGTGGCAGTGAACTTGCCCTTGCCTGCGACATGCGTTTCGCGTTGCGCGACGGTGCGATCTTCAACCAACCGGAAGTCGCGCTCGGCATCGTTCCCGGCGCCGGTGGAACCGTTCGATTGCCGCGGTTGATCGGACGCTCGCGTGCGCTCGAGGTGATTCTCGGCTCCGACGACATCGACGCCGACACGGCCGAGAAATGGGGTTGGGTGAACCGCACGTTCGACACAGCGGATCTCTGGTCGTACGTCGACGGCTTGGCCGATCGCATTTCACGTTTTCCCGCACAGGCCGTGGCCGCTGCAAAAGCGTCGGTGCTGCGCGCGGACGGAGATCTGGTTCCGGATCTTCTTCGCGAATCAGGGGCCTTCAATCGGTTGCTTGCGAATCCTGACTCGCGCACCGCGATGAAGAACTTCCTTGCACGCGGCGGCCAAACGCTCGAAGGTGAGTCGCGTTTGGGAGATCTCACCGGCGGGGTATAACGACGGTAGGTTGGGGTCTTCGGGTTGGCTAGACCACAGCAGAGGCGGGGCGAAAGCCTCGCCTCTGCCGTTTAGTGCTTCAGGGTCACCTGGGTTGCGCCGGGCATCGGCTTGTTGACCAGGTCGAAGAAGTCGTTGCCCTTGTCGTCGACGACGATGAACGCGGGGAAGTCCTGCACTTCGATCTTCCACACCGCTTCCATGCCGAGTTCGGCGTACTCGAGAACCTCGACCTTGGTGATGCAGTCGAGAGCGAGACGCGCAGCCGGACCACCGATCGAGCCGAGGTAGAAGCCGCCGTGCTTCTTGCACGCATCGGTGACCTGTCGTGAGCGGTTGCCTTTCGCGAGCATGACGAAACTGCCGCCCGCGGCCTGGAATTCATCGACGTAGCTGTCCATTCGGCCGGCAGTGGTGGGGCCGAACGAACCCGATGCCATGCCTTCGGGTGTCTTCGCGGGTCCCGCGTAGTAGACGCAGTAGTCCTTCATGTACTGCGGCATTCCGCCGCCCGAGTCGATGCGTTCCTTGATCTTCGCGTGTGCAATGTCGCGCGCGACAACCATTGGTCCGGTCAACATGACGCGGGTCTTCACCGGATATTTCGACAGTGTCTCGCGAATCTCGCTCATCGGGCGATTGAGGTCGATTTTTACGACATCGCCGTCGAGTTCGTCTTCGGTGACTTCGGGAAGGAAACGCGCCGGATCGGTTTCCAATTCCTCGATGAACACTCCCTTGGCGGTGATCTTGCCGAGTGCCTGGCGGTCGGCGCTGCAACTGACGGCGAATGCAACGGGGCAACTTGCGCCGTGGCGGGGCAAGCGGATGATGCGCACGTCGTGGCAGAAGTATTTGCCGCCGAACTGTGCACCGATGCCCGTGTCTTGTGCGAGCTTGAGAACCTTGGCTTCGAGATCGAGATCACGGAAAGCGTGGCCCGTCTTGCTGCCGGTGGTGGGCAACGAGTCGAGGTAGCGAGCACTTGCCAACTTCGCCGTTTCAACGGCGAGTTCGGCCGACGTGCCACCGATGACAACGGCGAGGTGATACGGCGGGCAAGCCGCGGTGCCAAGTGTTTTCATCTTTTCGAACAGCCAGGGGAGAAGTGTCTTCTCGTTGAGCAATGCCTTCGTCTCTTGGAACAGGTAACTCTTGTTCGCCGAGCCGCCGCCTTTCGCCATGAAGAGGAACTTGTACTCGTTGCCGTCGATCGCCGACACCTTGATTTCCGCGGGCAGGTTGTTGCCCGTGTTCACCTCGTCGTACATGTTCAGCGGTGCCATCTGGCTGTAGCGAAGGTTGCTGGTGAGATAGGTGTCGTACACACCCTTTGCAATGGCTTCTTCGTCGCCGCCGCCCGTGAAGACGAATTGACCCTTCTTGCCCTTCACGATGGCCGTGCCGGTGTCTTGGCACATGGGCAGGATTCCGCCTGCGGCGATGCTGGCGTTCTTCAACAGGTCGAGTGCGACGAAGCGGTCGTTCTCGCTTGCTTCAGGGTCTTCGAGGATGTTGCGCAGCTGCTGCAGATGGCTCGACCGAAGAAGGTGGGCGATGTCGCGCATTGCCGTGCTGGTGAGCAGAGTGATGGCTGCGGGGTCGACCTTCAAGAAGGTTCCCTCGGGGGTGTCGAAAGTCGAAACTCCATCTGTGGTGATGAGTCGATACTTCGTCGTGTCGGGCCCGAGGGGGAACAGTTCGGTGAAATCGAAATCGGCCATGGCCACACGGTAGGTGGTGGGCACCTCGTGATGCACGTTCGTCGCGGCTCAGGTGGCGGGATTCACGGGCCAATCATGTTTCGGGTAACGCCCCGCCATGTCTTTGCGTACTTCGGCCCACGACCCCGACCAGAACGACGGAAGGTCGCTCGTCACCTGAATGGGACGTTCGGCGGGTGACAAAAGTTCGACCACGATCGGAACCGTGCCGTTCATGATCGTTGGATGCACCGACGTTCCGTAGAAATGTTGGGCGCGTGCCGAGATCATCGGCGGTTCTTCGCCGCGATACGTGATGCGGAGATTGCGACCATTCGTCAGGTCGATTCGTTCGGGTGCGAGATCATCGAGGTGATGACCGAGTTCGTAGGGAAGTCCGCTTCGCAGGATGACCGCCAAGTTGAGGTCGGCGAGTTCGGCAACCGACGTGAGGCCCGCCAGGTAGGGCGCTAGCCAGCCGTCGAGATTCGCAATCAGAGCTTTGGATGACCAGTCGGGCCACGAATCGTCGCGCGCGTGGAGGAATCGCACACGTTCAACCAAGGATTCGGTTGCTGCGTTCCACGGCAGGCACTGCAGGCTCGTCGCTCGAACGCGATCGATGATCGCCGCGGTGGTGGCATCGCCGGCTGCGGGTCGTTGGCGAACGTCGCGGAGTTTCATCCCGTCAAGTCGCCACTCGATGACGTTCGTGATGTCGTTGCGATCGCGATCCCATGCAACCACGTTGGTGACCGTCATGTGTTCGGCAAGAAGGTCGGTGATGTCGTCGGCTGAAATTGCAGCGGCCATTCGCACCCGAGTGTTCTTGCGGTCGCCATCGACGTCGGCGGCGACGATGAACTGCTCGTCGGCAAGATCCGATTCTTTCGGCACCCACGCCGCATTGCCGGTGCGCAGCTGGAACTGACCGGCACCTGATCGGAGGACTGCGAGGCGGTCGGGGAACGCGCGCAACAAGAGTGCGCCGACGCGATCGGGCCGTGCAGAACCCGATGTTGCGGTACGGCCCGACCGGCGCAGGATGTCGCGCGCTTGTTCGCGAACCCGTGCCGATCCGCGACGATCGATGCGATCGTCGTGCGACAGTTCGTCAATGCATTCGACTCGCCAACCGATGTCTTCGGGAACGGCGTCACGAATTCCGCCCGAAACGCGTACGACGTCGCGGTCTTCCACCAGTGCTGCGACAAGGCACGCGGTCCACACGTCGGTGTCGTGTGCGCCCACCACCATGGCGGCGAGGCGAGGATGCAGGGGAAGGCCGAGCATTGCGCGACCACGTGTGGTGATATGTCCATCGGAGTCGATCGCATCGAGTTGCGCGAGCAACGCGATGGCACGCTCGAATGCACCTGCGGGTGGCGCATCGAGAAAATCGAGGTTTTTCGCATCGACGCCCCAGGCTGCGAGTTCAAGCGCGACTCCTGCCAGGTCGACCTGGAGAATTTCGGGTTCAACCTGTTGGCGCCGCGAACGGTGTTCTGCTTGCGGCCACAGTCGATACGCGCGGCCGGGGCCGAGGCGTCCGGCGCGCCCGGCGCGCTGATCGGCGGACGATCTACTGATGTTGCCAACCATCAATTTCGACATGCCGGTGTTCGGGTCGAATCGTGGTGAACGCGCGAGACCCGAATCGATGACTGCGCGCACACCATCGACGGTGAGAGAGCTTTCCGCGATGTCTGTGGAAAAGACGATGCGGCGATGTCCGACACGACTCGGTGCGAGCGCGGCGTCTTGTTCGTCTTGCGTCAATGCCCCGGCCAGCGGGAACAAGTCGACGTTCGGATCGACGACACGCGACGATGCTTCGATTGCACGGCGAATTTCACCGATGCCCGGAAGGAAAACGAGGATGTCGCCTTCGGTTTCGCGCAGCGCACGGAACACCGTGTCGGCAACCTTGTTCTCGAGGCGATCGCCATCGCGTCGTTGACCTTTCCGAACTGTTGGTGCCTGCCACCAGTCGATGTCGACGGGGAACAACGTGCCATCGCTCGATACGACCGGGGCAGGAGAATCATCGTTGGAGAGGTAGGTGCACCATCTTTCGGTGTCGGGAGTCGCCGACATCAGGATGATTCGCTGATTGGTGCCGAGCGAACGTTGCGCATGCATCAACAAGGCGAGGCCGAGATCGCCCGGCAGATTGCGTTCGTGTACTTCGTCGAAAATCACGATGCCAACACCGGGGAGATCGGGGTCGTTCTGGAGTCGACGCGTCAGCACACCCTCGGTCAACACTTCGATACGCGTCGTCGGGCCGATGATGCGTTCGTCGCGTGTTTGGTAACCAACGGTTTCGCCAACCTTTTCGCCGAGCAGTTGTGCCATGCGACGTGCGGCAGCGCGTGCGGCCAGTTTCCGCGGTTCGAGCATGATGATTCGCTCGTTGGCTTGCAGCACCGGCGATTCAAGAAGTCGCAACGGAGCGAGCGTCGTCTTTCCCGAACCGGGCGGGGCGACGAGAACGCAGCGTCGATGAGAGCCGACAGCGTTGATGAGGTCGGGAATGCACGCCTCAACCGGAAGACCGGTGGGCGCGAGGGTCACACGAGAGCCGGAGTGCCGGCGTAGGGGCTGGGGTCTTTTGGTCCCGGAATGGTGGGTGCCGACCACGAGGTGGTGGTTGCGATCGCTTGTGCGACCTTGCGCCATTCGACGGGGCGCCAACCTTCGGCTGCAGCGGGAACCGAGAGGTCGCCTTGGATGAAGACGAACGCAGGCAAGTGCTGCAAACCGAGCTGACGAACGGCGTCGCGATTTGGATCGGCAAAGACGAGGAATTCATCGGCGAGTGGTCCGAGGAATTGCTTGGCTTCGTCGGCCGAGGCGGTGACGATGAAGTTCACGCGAGCTGCTGCGCCGGCAAACGAGCGCAGAATGCGGGCTGCGGTGTCGAGAATCCACGAGCTTTCGTTCGTGTAGGGATCGATGACGACCGATGCAAGGTGGAATGTGGTCAGCCATTCGCGCAACGGGCGCGGGTCGCCTTTCAGGGGAGAGAGGACAAGATCAGCGGAGGGGGAATTTGCCACGGGTGAAACGGTAGCAAGCCGGCACTACGTTGGAGGAAGTGCACCCCATCGAGCATCTGAGGTATCTGGCACGTGCCGGCTACGCCGATGCCCCGGAACTCGTGTCCGAAACGGCCTCGGCGCTGCGGTACCTCGGCTCTGACCCTGCGAACCTCGTCCTCACGTGCCGCCGAATCGTCGAGAAACATCCGTCGTGCGGCCCGCTGTGGTGGCTGTGTGCGGAACTGTTGACGTCTCTCGAACCCCGCGACACCTTGCGTCGCTGCGTCGACGAGGTGCATTCAGATTCGACCCCTGCACATCTCGCCGGACATCTGGCAACTCGCTTTCCCGATGGCGGCATGATCGTTGTCAACGGGTGGGCGTGGGACGTCGCAGTCGCACTGGCCCAATCGTTCGACTTCGAAGTGTGTGTGATCGATGGCGACAACGGCGCCGACCACATGCTTCGTGTGCTCGAACGCGCCGATGTGAACACGCATCTGGTTGAACCGCAGCGAGCGGCGGCAGCAGTTGCCGAGGCTGACGCCGTGCTGGTGTCGAGCTTGTTCGCCGCGGGATCGACATTGTGGACACCCATCGGTTCGGCACAGTTGGCCGCTGTCGCGTACTGCGCGGGAATCGATGTGATCGGTACGACGCCCGTTGGCACCCGTCTTCCGCAGATTTTTGCCGACGCAATCGTGCGCCTCATCGACGACGATGTTCGTGGTGAGTCGTGGCATCGCGACATCGAGCCGTTACCTCTTGCATTGACCACCACGCTTGTCGGGCCGAACGGTGTGGAAGCGGCCGTTGGCGAAATCGTTCCCGCTGCGCCGACCGCGGCGGAGTTGACGGTTCGCTCGGCAATGTAGGTTGTCACGCATGGGCGAACTCGTGACATTCAAGAGCAACGGAACGATGGGTGAGGGTTACCTCGCCGACGGCGGAGGCCCGGGCGTCATCGTGATTCAAGAGTGGTGGGGGCTCGTTCCGCACATCAAGTCGGTTGCCGACCGGTTCGCGGCCGAGGGATTCACCGCACTTGCGCCCGACCTGTATCACGGCGAAGCGGCGAGCGAGCCCGATGAGGCCGGCAAGTTGATGATGGCGCTCAAACTCGACAAGGCGGGCAAAGACCTCAGCGG
>JBEBAF010000114.1:0-8618 GCA_041159045.1 Actinomycetota bacterium | reverse complement strand
AAACCCATTGATTCAGGCGCAGGCCGCCCGCGTGATGTGCCGGATCGATGCGCAGGCCCTCGATGAAGAATCGCATCACGGTGTATCCAGCCGCATAGAGATAGAAGAGGCGACCGGGTCGGAGGTTCGCGCGTCGGTCGATGATCAGCAGACCGATGCACAGGAGTGCACACCACAGCGATTCATACAGGAATGTCGGATGAAACGTGGCACCCCCAGAAAATCCGGCGTCGATGGCCTTCGAAGCGTCGACACGCAATGCCCACGGCAGCGTCGTGGGTTTTCCGAAGAGCTCCTGATTGAACCAGTTGCCCCACCGTCCTACGGCCTGAGCAGCCGCGATCGCGGGTGCCGAACACGTCACGACCAAAGACACATCGAGGCCACGGCGCTTCGCCGCCCACATTCCGACAGGCACGCCGAGTGCGATTCCGCCCCAAATACCAAGACCGCCTTGCCAGACCTTCACGATGTCGAGCGGATGTCCGGAGAATCGATTCCAATCGGTTGCAACGTGGTAGAGCCGCGAGCCGATGACGCCCGCGGGTACGGCCCACATCGCCACCGCGCCGAGATCGTCGGTGGTACCGGCGCCGCGACGTTCCAGACCTTTTCCTGCGATACGCACCGCGAGAATCACGCCGAGCGCAATCATCAAACCGTACGCATTGAGACGCAGCGATCCGAGCGCGATTGCGTTTCCGGAAGGGCTGGGAATGCTCGCGAAGAGTCGCGGCATGGTCATCTGATCATCCGATCAGTTGCCGGTGACACGTCGCGCGAATTCAACCGCGCCATCGAAAATGATCTGCTTGTCGAAGTCCTGCGTTGCGACATGGAAACTGCGCTGCAGCATCACCCGCTCGATCGAACCTCCGTAGACCGCAGCAAGTTGGTCGCTCTGCACAGGTTCGACGACATGATCGTTCACCGAGGTGAACAACAACAAAGGCACCTTCACGCCTTGGTAACACTGCGACAACGGAGTCAGTCCGTCTTCGACGAATGAAATCAAGGGACGGATCGGCGTACCGGGATACGCATTCTCGGTGACATCGGGGTCTGCAATGTCGCTACCAATGCCGGGAATGACTTCGGTGCCGGACTCGAGAATTCCACGAACCGCATCGACCACCTCGCTGGCAAACGGAAACGTTGCCGGATTGACGCACACGATTCCCGAGGTTTCGGGGTGCTGTGCAGCAAGCCACAACGTCAGCGACCCACCCATCGACAAGCCCATCACGACGACCTTCGAAACACGTTGAGCAAGCTTCGTGTACGCAGCCTCGGCGTCACGGCTCCAGTCGGCCCATCGCGTGGGCATCATGTCGTCAACGTGGGTTCCATGACCGGCAAGACGCGGCATCTCGACGTGAAAGCCCGCCGCCGCGCATGCTTCGGCGAGACCACGCATCGAGCCCGGATTACCGGTGAAACCGTGAACCACTACAACGCCTGCGTCGAGCGTGCCGACATGCGACCAGCTCTCCGCACCTTCCATCACCGGTGACTGTGCCATTCGGACAGTGTATGCATCCGTGTGTCTACGCTCGACCGGATGAGACGACGCCACGGGCAACGCTTCGACCCTTCGGCCGTGACCGCACTGATTCCGGTCTTCGCCATTCTGCCCGCCTGGTTCGTCGCGACGTCCCTCACCTTCCTCACGGTCGACGTCTTCTTCAACCCGCGTTACCCCATATTCATGACGATCGCGGCACTCGGTTGTGTCGTGATGTTCCTTCCCTTCACGCAGCGACTCTTCGTCATGCGACTTCTCGGGGTGCGGCCGCCCTTGCCCTCGGAATCGCAGCGACTCGCTCCCGCCGTTCGAATCGTTGCCGCCGCGGCGCGCACGCCGAATCGCCGTTTCGTTCTTGCAATCGATGCAAGCGACGACCTCAATGCATTCGCATGCGGAGGACACATCCTCGTTGTCAGTTCATTCGCCGTGCAAGAACTCAGCGACGATGAACTCACGGGTGTCGTGGCTCACGAGTTCAGTCACCACCTCGGCGCGCACACGATCGGGCTGTCGATTGCTCAATGGTTCAGCCTGCCCGTCATCGTTTACGCGCGGCTCGGCTTTTTTCTGAAATCACTGGCCGAAAAACAACGTGCGGTCGGCAAGGCACGTTTGCAACACGATGCAAACCTCGTTGCATATTTTCTCAATGCGCTGTCTGCCGCACTCACCGGATTCGCATGGGTCTTCCAGACTTCACTCTTCACGGCACAACGTGTCAACAATTTCGTCGGTCGTGATGCCGAGTTCCAAGCCGATCGCCGAGTCGTCAACCTCGGATTCGGACGTGAACTGTCGCGTGCGCTCGGCCGCATTGCGTCACGGGACGAAACGTCCGTGAACCGCACGTGGCAGGAACGTCTCTTTTCGTCGCATCCGCCCGCCCGCACGCGCATCGCACGGATCGAAGCAATGCTGAGAAGTCGGCGGCGATAGCCTCGCCATCGTGTCCGGCTCCCCCGCCATTCAGGCCAATGGCCTCACGCGGCGATTCAACGACAAGACCGCGGTCGACGCGATCGACCTCAGCATCGAGACGGGCGAGATCTACGGCTTCCTCGGCCCGAACGGCGCCGGGAAAAGCACGACCGTGCGGATGCTCACCACTCTTCTTGCACCTTCCGATGGCGACGCGATCGTTGCCGGCCACAGCATCGTTCGCGAACCCGACGACGTCCGTTTGAACATCGGAGTCGCATTGCAGGATGCGGCACTCGATCCGAAACAAACCGGCCGCGAACTCCTCGACATGCAAGGCCGGCTCTACGGCATTCCAAAACAACGCCGCCTCGAACGTGTCAACGAATTGCTCCGTCTCGTCGACATCGGCGACGCAATCGATGATTTCATTCGCACCTACTCGGGCGGAATGAAGAGGCGGCTCGATCTTGCGGCGGCACTCGTGCACCAACCACGCGTTCTCTTCCTCGACGAACCAACGACCGGTCTGGATCCGGTGAGCCGATCGAAAGTGTGGGACGAAGTTCGTTTCCTGAATCGTGAACTCGGCATGACGATTTTCCTGACGACTCAGTACCTGGAAGAAGCAGATGAACTTGCTGATCGTGTGGGCATCATCAACCGCGGAAAGATCGTCGCGCAAGGAACGCCGGAAGAATTGAAGCGCGCCATCGGACACGATGTCATCGTTGCGCGCGTCGCCGGCCCTTCAGCGTCGGCACTCGCCTCTCTCAATGCAATCGACGGTGTCACGCACGTCGAACTTCAGGGTGACGAAGTCGTGATATCCGCCGAGAACGGAGCCGCGGCAATCAGCCCCGTTGCCGTCACACTGTCCGACGCCGGAGTTCGCGTGGTCGACCTCACGCTTCGTACACCGAGCCTCGATGACGTTTTCCTCCACGCAACCGGAAATCGGATGCAAGCGAACGAGGCGGCAAAATGAACGCGCCGTCATCAACCCTCGCGAGAAAGTCGGGATTCCTCCACGACCTCGGAACCGTGGCGTTGCGTGCCCTACGCCTCACCGCGCGCGACCCCGAAGCGGTTGGGCCGGGGCTCATCGTTCCTCTGTTCTTCCTCGTCGTGAACATTGGCTCGCTTCAATCGTTCGTCGAGCGGGGGTTCCCCGATGGCTTCGACTTCAAGGCGTTCCAGTTGCCCGTTGCACTCGTTTTTGCGGTCACGGGAATTTCGCGCGCAGGTGCCCTAGTCATCGACATTCAAGACGGATACCTCGACCGACTCTTGCTGACACCCGTTCGTCGACCAACGTTGCTGCTCGGTCTCATGGTGGCCGACTTCGCCGTTGTGTGCGTCATGGCCATACCGGTGGTTCTGCTCGGTCTCGTTCTCGGCATCACTTACGAAACCGGCGTCATCGGAGCCGTTGTATTCGTCTTGCTCGGTGGCTTGTGGGGTCTCGCGTTCACCGGGTTCCCCTATGCCATCGCGCTGAAGACCGGGAACCCAACGGCCGTGAACAACGCGTTCCTTCTTTTCTTCCCGTTCGCTTTCCTGACCACTGCCTACGTGCCGCAGCAGGCCCTGACCGGATGGCTCAGCACCGTCGCCGATTACAACCCCACCACGTATCTGCTCGATGCCTTGCGGTCACTGATCTACGGAGGTTGGGACGCAGCAGCACTCGCGAAGGGATTCGCCGCAGTTGGGCTGATCGGTGCGATTTCTTTCTCGCTCGCATTCACGGCGCTGCGCGGAAGGGTGTCACGATCTCGATGAGCACCATGGCCGATTCACCTTTCCTACTCGCAGCCTCGGGCGAACCCGCACGCCACACTCCCGTGTGGTTCATGCGCCAGGCGGGCCGCAGCCTTCCCGAATATCGCGCGCTGCGCGGCGAGGGCAGCATCCTCGATGCCATCAAACGACCCGATCTCGCGGCCGAATTCACCCTTCAGCCGGTGCGTCGATACGGCGTCGACGCCGCGGTGCTCTACAGCGACATCGTCGTTTCCTCACATGCCGTTGGATTCGGAATCGACGTGGCTCCCGGAACCGGACCGGTTGCCGATCAACCCCTGCGCTCTGCGGCCGACCTGCAGCGATTGCGTCCACTCGACGCAGAAGTCGACATGCACTACGTGATGGAGACGATCGACATCCTCGTCAACGAGCTCACCGTGCCACTTCTCGGGTTCGCCGGTGCGCCGTTCACGGTTGCGAGCTATCTCATCGAGGGTCGCCCCAGCCGCACGTACGAAAACACGCTGCGGATGATCCGCACAGAACCGGAGTTGTGGTCGAGCGTCATGGAGCGTCTCACGCAACATGCGATCAACCTCGTTGACGCACAGCTCAACCACGGTGCAGGTGCGTTCCAGATCTTCGACAGTTGGGTCGGCGCTCTCGATGTCGATACCTACCGCGCGGCCGTTCTCCCCCATATGACCCGTCTCTTCGGCGAACTCGCCCGATTGCATCCCAGCATTCCGGGAATTCACTTCGGGGTCGGATGTTCGCATCTCCTCGAAGATATGCATCTGGCGGGTGCATCGGTGATGGGTGTCGACCCAACAATCACTCTTGCCGAAGTGCGCCGTCGTCTCGGACCCAACGTTGTTCTGCAGGGAAATCTCGACCCCGCCGCGGTACTGGCAGGACGTGACGCCGCGATCGCTGCCGCCGATGCAGTGCTGGAATCGAACGGTGGAAATCCCGGCCACATCTTCAACCTCGGCCACGGCGTCACACCACAATGCGACCCCGAGGTTCTTCTCGCCATCGTGCAACACGTTCATGAAAGGACCCACCGATGATCGCAGTGCTTTTGATGGCGTACGGAACCCCGCGCAGCCGCGAAGAAATCCTGCCGTATTACACCGACATTCGCCGTGGGCGTCCGCCGACGCCCGAACTCCTCGAGGAACTGACGGCCCGATACGAAGCCATCGGTGGTTTGTCACCACTCGCCGCTTTGACCGAAGCCCAGCGTGATGCACTTCAGTCGGAACTCGATGCACGCGCACCCGGCACGTTCAAGGTGTCGCTCGGTCTCAAACATGCCCACCCGATGATCGAGGAATCCGTCGCCGAAATCGCCGCCGCGAAACCCGAAGCGATCATCGGCCTCGTTCTGGCTCCGCACTATTCCTCGTACAGCATCGGTCAATACATCGACCGCGCACGTGCGGCCGCCGAACCCCACGGCATCCCGGTGATCGGCATCGACTCGTGGGCAACCGAACCGGCATTCGTCGAATTCCTCACGAACGACATTCGCTCGCGCCTCGCCGAGATGCCCCCGCAAACACGCGTGCTCTTCACTGCACATTCGCTTCCGCAGCGCATCATCGCCGCCGGTGACCCGTACCCCGACGAACTGCGCAGCACTGCAACAGCGGTTGCAACACAACTCAATCTGACTGAGGGCAAAGACTGGTCGATTGCGTGGCAGTCGGCGGGCCGCACCCCCGAACCGTGGATCGGGCCCGACATTCTCGAGGTCATCGACCAACTTGCCGCGGCACCCGACGCGACCAAGGGTGTTCTCGTCAGTGCATGCGGATTCGTCGCAGACCATCTCGAAGTGCTCTACGACCTCGACATCGAAGCCCGTCACCGCGCCGAATCGAAAGGACTCGCGTTCGATCGAACCGCGTGCGTGAATGCCGACCGCCGGGTGATCGCCGCGCTTGCCGAGCGGGTGATCGAGGTCGCACAGTGACCATGCCGAACGGACGGCACGTCGTCGTCGTTGGAGCAGGAATCACGGGGCTTGCGTGCGCGCACAGACTTTTGTCGAACGATCCCATGACGCGCGTCACCGTGCTCGAAGCCGGCACACGTGTCGGTGGCCTCATCAAAACGACACCATTCGCCGGGCTCCCCCATGTCGACGAAGCCGCCGACGCATTTCTCTTGCGCAACCCGTCGGCACGTGCACTCGCCGAAGCGGTTGGCCTCGGCAACTCACTCACCTCACCCGTATCGGGTCATGCGTCGGTGTGGCGCGGTCGTCTCCACCCGCTACCTGAAGGACTTTTCCTCGGCGTGCCCTCTCGGCCGACACAGCTTGCACGAACACGCCTGATCTCGGCACGCGGAAAGATTCGCGCGGCGCTCGAGCCGCTCGTTCCCACAACACCGACCGACGCCGACTGCCTGGGCGCCTACATGCGTCGTCGACTCGGCAACGAAGTCCATGAAGTTCTCATCGACCCGCTCGTCGGAAGCATCTACGCGGCTGACACCGATCACTTTTCATTGCGCGGCATGCCGCAACTCGCCGAACTCGCGGGCGAGGGTCGCAGCCTGCTCGTCAACATGCGCAAGCGCCCGAAGGCCGCGCCCGTCAGTCCCGACAATCCCGTCTTCGCGGCGCCCACGACAGGCATGCAGACTCTCGTGGATTCTGTGCATCACGCGATCATCTCGATGGGAGGCGTTGTCCTCACGGAACATGCGGTGATTTCCATTGCAAGAACGTCCACCGGAATCGAGGTGTACTGCAACGAGGCAACATTCGCAGCTGACGACGTGGTCTTGTGTTCTCCCGCCCGAACCACTGCACGTCAGCTCACGGAATCCGCACCTGATGCGGCGCACCTCCTCGGGAATTGGGAACACGCCTCGGTCGTGATGGTCGCCCTCGCAGTTCCCAAACGTTCGCTGCCGCGGAATGCAACGGGAAGCGGCTACCTCGTTACGAAACCCGATCAACGATTCGTCACAGCCGTTTCTTTCGCTTCGCAAAAGTGGGCCCACCTCGACGATGGCGACCGAGCGATCCTCCGAGTGTCGCTCGGCCGTGACGGCGCACCGATGCACGAACACAGTGACGACGAGTTGCTGTCATACGTTCTCGCCGACCTCAAGATGCACCTCGGCGTCGACTTTTCACCGTCCGCCGTTCGACTCACGCGTTGGATTGAAAGCTTTCCGCAATATCGACCGGGACATTTCGATCGGGTGTCCCGTGTCGAATCCCACCTCGCCCGCGAAATTCCCAACGTTCACATCGCCGGGGCGAGCTACCACGGAATCGGGATTCCTGCCTGTGTCGAACAGGCGAACAAAACTGCCGATGCGATCAATCAGCGCAATCGGTGACTTTGTTGCAAGAATGACCACGTGAAACGCGGCCTGAAAGCCACCGCCATCGGTGTAGCGATTGCAATCGCTTTCACAGCCATCATTCCGACGCACGTCGGCGCAAGCTCGCGAACAACTGCGGCGACACCATCGCGTGGTCCGCGCGCCGGATCAACACTCGGCGTGCTCTCACTTCCGACGATCAACGTGAGGAAGCCGTTGGTCGTTGGCATCGACGACATGGCGCTTGCACGAGGGCTCGGCTTGTGGCCGGGCACTCCGATTCCGGGCGATTCGGGCAACGCGGTGATCGCAGGTCACCGCACAAGTCACGGCGCGCCAATGCTGAACATCGATCGGTTGAAGGTCGGCGACCCGATCTTCTTCACCACGACCGGTCGCGCCGCAACCACTTACGAATTCCGCATCACGAAGCGCAAGATCGTGACACCCGATGCGATGTGGATCACCAGACCCACGTCGGGTACCACCCTCACACTCTTCGCGTGTCACCCACCGCATTCCATCTCCTTTCGCTACGTGATCTTCGCCAAGTTGGTGTCGAAGCCGCAGCGCACGACGGCGTGACGCAACAACCGCGTCGCCGCCGTTGGTTGCGGGCAACTCTCGCCGGACTGGCCGTCGCGGCATCGATGCCGCCGTGGGGCTGGTGGCCACTCGCCATCGTCGGCCTCTCGTCGTTCCATCGAACAACCGATGCGCTTCCCGACCGACGTGCAGCTTTCTCGACCGCAACGATTTTCTCCTTCGCCTGGTACCTGCCGGCAACTGCGTGGATGTGGTTCATCTCTGCACCGGGGTGGCCCATCGCGTGCCTCGTCCTTGCTGCATTGCACGGCGCCGCCGAGTCACTGATCTGGGGACTCGGCCGCCGCCACATCCTTCAGCCGCTCATCCACTCATTGGTCGAAGCGCTGCGCTTTTCGTGGCCTTTCGGTGGTGTTCCGCTTGCGTCGCTCGCCATCTCACAAGCAGGCGGACCGCTTGCTTCGTCGGTTCGCATCGCGGGCGCAATCGGCATCACCTGGTTCGTCTGGCAACTCGCGGTGAACCT
>JBEBAF010000113.1:0-2631 GCA_041159045.1 Actinomycetota bacterium | reverse complement strand
CGGGGCCAACGTTGTGATCTGGGGCACGAACGACGAAAAGAACACCGCAGCCACGGCAGAGCTCACCGAGTTGGCGGCGCAGTCGGGCAAAGGGGCCGTCATGGCCCGACGTTGCGACGTGGGTGAACAAGACCAGGTGGTGGCCGGCTTCGCCGCTGCAGCGGAACAATTCGGTCGCATCGACGCGGTGTTCGTGAACGCGGGCATCGCCGGCCGTGGCATTCCGTACCACGAGATGCCCGCCGACGAGTGGCGACGCGTTCTGCGCGTGAACCTCGATGGTGCGTTCTACACGTCGCAAGAAGCGTGCCGTCACATGATGGGCAAGGGTGGCGGATCGATCGTGTTCACCACATCGGGCTCGGCGTTGTTCGGTGCGCCACGTGGCCAGCATTACGGCGGCTCGAAGGCCGCACTCATGTCGATGTCAAAGGCCATTGCGGTGGAGTACGCGCGTTACGGCATTCGTAGCAATTGTGTGTTGCCCGGATGGATCGAAAGCGAAATGACGCACAACACGCTCGCGTCCGATGCGTTCGGCGCGAAGGTCCTTCCGCGTGTGCCCGTCCGTCGTTGGGGTGAATGGAACGATTTCAGCGGCGTGGCCGTGTACCTGGCAAGCGATCTCGCCGGATATCACACGGGCGATTGCATCACCATCGACGGTGGATACCACTCGTTCTAGAAAAGATCGCCGGTGACGGCGAGCGGAATCACGAAGTCGCGAGCAAACGTTCGTGGCGACGGTCGAGTCGATCTTGGTTCCAGCGGTGCAGCAACGTGCCCAACGTGAAGCCGATCAACAAGAAGACCTGACCGCCCACACCGTCGAGCCAATAGTGGTTCGCGGTGACCACGATGCAGAACAACGTGAGTGCGGGATACAACATCACCGCTGCCTTCACCCAGCGTCGACGCGCGAGTGGCCACATTGCGATGGCGCACCAACTCGCCCAGCCAATGTGCAGGCTCGGCATTGCCGCGTACTGGTTCGACATCTTTGCCGTTGCGCCGGAACTGAAGTCCCACGGCCCGCCGTACACCTCGAGCGTGTCGACGAACCCGAAGTTCTCTTTGCCGCGTTCCGCGCCGCGTTCGGCTGCCGGAATGCACTGGCCGCCGTAACCCTTCGGTGGGCACGGCGCATCGAGAAGCCGCGGTGGCATCAGCGGAAACAATGAAAAGCCCAGAATGGCGAGACCCGTGGTGATGGCAAGGGCGTTGCGGTACTGAGGGAACACGTCGGGTCGTTTCTGGTACAGAACGATGAACACGCCGATCGTGACGATGAAGTGGGCCGTGCCGTAATAGGTGTTCAGCGCCTGCATGAGCCAGTGGTAGGGCAGGAACACCTCTTGCACGGACTCTTCGTGGAACAAACCAATCCAGCGCTCGAAACGCACGACGCGCATCGCATTGGTGAAAGCGCGCACCGGAATTTCACGACCGTTGATGATGTCGGAACCGAACTGATTGCGGGTGAAGGTGTAGACGGAATAGAAGACGCCGATCAGCATCGTTTCTTTCCACCACATCCGTTTGTGGATCCGCCCGACGGGGCTGAGGTCCACTTCACGGGTGATGTCCCGGTCTTTCCCCATTCCCTAGAGAATACGGCCATGGAAGGTTGGGTCGATTGCCAAGTAACGTCAGCAACCATGAGCAGCCCACTTTTGGAACAGATCGGCGCAGACGTCATCGAAAGGGTGCTTGCGCGGGGTCGCGGCACCGGGGCCGAGTTCTCGGAAATTTTCATCGAAGACAAACGGTCCACTTCAGCCGGCTTCGACGACGGCAAGGTCGAACAAGTCACCTCCGGTCGCGATCGTGGCGCGGGAATTCGCGTGGTTCACGGTGAAACCACCGGTTTTGCCCACACCGCCGACCTTTCCGAGTCGGGCCTCCTCGCCGCAGCCGAGGCCGCGGCCGTTGCCGCCCGCCAAGGAAAGGGTGGCGTGGTCACCGTGGCGCTCGGTGCGCCGGTCAGCCAGAAGGTGAACAACGTCGTCGAGTTCCCCGACACCGTGGCCAAGTCGCGCAAGGTGGAACTTCTTCAGCGCGCGAACGACGCGGCGCGCGGCATCGACAAATCGATCGCCCAGGTGTCGGCCGGATACGGCGACAGCGTGCGTCGCATCCTTGTTGCAAACTCGAACGGCGTTCTCGCCACCGACCAGCAGGTGCGCACGTTGTTCCGCGTCAGCGTGGTTGCCGCGGGCGACGCCGGCATGCAAACGGGTTACGACTCGATGGGTCGCACCATCGGATTCGAATTGTTCGAAATGGAAGACGTCGAATCACTCGCACAGGGCGCGGCACGTCAGGCCGTCACCAAGTTGCGCGCGCGTCCCGCCCCGTCGGGTTCGCTGCCCGTTGTCATCAAGCGAGGTAGCGGCGGCGTGTTGTTCCACGAAGCATGCGGCCACGGCCTCGAAGCCGACCTGGTTGGAAAGGGTGCCAGCGTGTACCGGGGCAAGGTGGGTGAACTCGTTGCGTCGCCACTCGTCACGCTCATCGACGACGGCACCATGAGCACCGAGTGGGGTGCCATCGGCATCGACGACGAGGGTCACGTCAGCCAGTCGAACGTTCTCATCAAAGACGGTGTTCTCACCGACTACATGTGGGACT
>JBEBAF010000112.1:0-4097 GCA_041159045.1 Actinomycetota bacterium | reverse complement strand
GCCCTTCGATGGAAACCCCTTCGCGGCGATGCCGTTTCTCGGCGAAATCATGAAATCTCTCTCGTCCCAAGGGCCATTGAACTGGGACATCACACGTCAGGTGGCGCTGATGAGCGTCGGCTCGCACGACGTGAACGTTGATCCCGTCGCGCGCATCGCATTCGAACAACTGGCACCGCTCGCCCATCGTCAGGTTGCCGATTTTCTTTCCGCGGTCCCGATGCCGGCAGAATCACCAATCGAGTGCGCATCGGCCGCGCAGTGGTGCCACTGGACCCTCGACTCTTACCGACCAATCTTCGAGAATCTGGCAACCGCACTCGCACAAAAGCCAGCCGGCAACTCCGACGAGCTCGCCACCGAAGACCCCATGGCATCGATGATGCAGGGCCTCATGGGTGCAATGGCACCGATGATGTTGGGTATGACCGTCGGATCGATGATCGGGATGTTGTCAACCCGCGCATTCGGTCCGTATGACATTCTCCTGCCACGCAGTTCCGACGGCCCTCTTCGCCTCGTTCCTTCGAATGTCGACACGTTCGCGCGTGAATGGGATCTTCCCGAGTCAGACATTCGGATGTGGGTATTGATTCACGAAATCACCGCACATGCGATCCTCTCCATTCCGCACGTACGCAGCGCCGTACTCGATGCCGTCAACACTTACGTGTCCGCGTTCTCGCCGAATCCTGATGCGGTTCTCGAAGGACTGTCCGATACCGACGTTGATCCTTCGAACCCGATGGCGGCAATCCAAAAGACTTTCTCCGATCCTTCCGTTCTCCTCGGCGCGGTCATCTCGCCGGAACAAGAAGCGCAGCGCCCAACGCTCGATGCCCTCTTGGCGGCAGTCGTCGGAGTGATCGATTGGGTGGTCGACTCGGTCAATCAGCGCGTGCTCGGCGGTGCGCCCGCCGTGACCGAAGCCCTGCGTCGACGTCGTGTCGAGTCAACAACGGCCGATCGGTTCGTCGAACATCTGCTCGGCATCCACCACACACGCAAGACCGTCGAGCGCGGTCGGCAATTCATCACCGGAGTCATCGAACGGGCCGGTGACGACGCCATTCTCGAAATGCTGCGTCGTTCGGACGGACTTCCTACCCTCGCCGAGATCGACGCTCCGGGCCTTTGGCTCGCGCGCCTCGAAGTCTCCGGTCGACCCTGACCCGCAGCACGAACAGCAGCGCACCGACGACGCCGACAAGTCCGACGCAGAAGAACCCGAATTCGCCCGGCAGTCGAAGGATCACCGGGATCAGGCCCGCCCCCACCCAGGCAAGTTGGAACTGCGTTTCGAACGAGGCGAACGCCCGCGCCCGGTTTGCATCGGGTGCGTCGGATTGCACCACGGCCTCGTAGGCGAGTCGACACAACGCCGCACAGGCATTCAACACTGCAACAAGAATCACACCACCCGTCACGCCGCCGATCCATGTGCACGTGATACCAGCGGCCGCCGTTGTCATGAGAACAACGATGATCATCGTCTCTTCGCTCAAACGCCGCCGTACGAACGGTGCGATCGCATTCGCCGACATTGTTGCCAGCGCAGAAAGCGAAACGGCGAAGCCGAACCACACCGTTCCAGCCTTCTGATCACGTAGCCAGAACGCCATGTGGAAGAACATGAGCCCAACGAGGCCACGCATCAAACGCATCGCTGCAACCGACCGTGTAACCCGGCGCGATCGCAACTCGCGAATCTCGCGTTCCGTTCGCGGACCCTCGGCGACACGTACGTCTCGTGGCAATTGCCAGGCTGAAATCGCTGCGACAACGAACACCGCAAAGGAAAGTCCGAGAGTGGCGTTCGGTGAAATCAATTGAATGATCCCGGCCGGAATCGCGGCGACAAAACCCACGATTCCCGAAACGAGACCGAGTCGGCTGTTCGCCTCGACGAGCGCATCGTCATCGCGAACCACGATGGGCACCAATGCAGACTTCGACACGGAATACGTCTTGGACAGCACGAGCGCGGCGAACGCCAGAGGAAAGAGCGTCAGCGAGTCGATGCGTCCGATCATGAGAAACGACACGAGAGCCCGCAACGATGCGGCGAGAATTACCACCAAGCGGCGCCCGCCGCGCATTCTGTCGACCAACGGTCCGATGAACGGTGTGACGATCGAAAACGGAGCGAGACTGAGCGCGAGAAAGAGAATCACCTTCCCGCGTGCCGCCTCGGGACTGATCGAAAGAAACAAGGAATTCGCCAGCGCAATCGTCATCACCGCCTCACCCGCGGTCATCAGGGCATGCGTTCGTGTGAGGACGAAGAGACCCGAACGTGGCGGCAGTCCGATCGACTCGTTTCGGACCCGCGACATGCAGCGATCGTAGGTCGTCGGCTCGGCGTCGTTGATCTACGACTCGTGAATCGGCGTCAGGCGCGCGGACGCTCGTACTTGTAGCCGAGCCCGCGGATCGTCACGATCTTCTGCGGGTTCGCCGGGTCATCTTCGATCTTGGCTCGGAGGCGCTTGATGTGAACGTCGAGAGTTTTGGTGTCGCCGACATAGTCGTTGCCCCACACGCGATCGATGAGCGTTTCGCGCGGCAGAACACGGCCCGCGTTGGCCAACAAGATGTGCAACAACTCGAATTCTTTCAGGGGCAGGGCGACGGCCTCGCCGCGAATGCGCACCTCGTGCTGGTCGGGGTCGAGTTGAACGTCGCCGACTCCGAGTGCACCTTCTGCCAATTCACCGACCTTGTCGAGCGGCGCACGTCGCAACACGGCTCGCATCCGAGCGACGAGTTCGCGCAAGCGATACGGCTTGGTGACGTAATCGTCAGCCCCCACTTCGAGTCCGACGACGGTGTCGATTTCCGCGGCTTTGGCGGTGACCATGATGATCGGCACCTGCGACTTCTTGCGCAACTGCCGGCATACGTCGATTCCCGAAACCTTCGGCAACATGACGTCGAGAAGCACCAAGTCGGGCTTCACGATGTCGAACATGTCGAGCGCTTGCAGGCCATCGCGCGCGACTTCAACGCGGAAACCCTCGCGCTTCAAACCAACCTGCAGGGCCTCGACGAACGATTCCTCGTCTTCGACGACGAGGATGGTTTGGGTGGCGGTGGCAGTGGCAGCGTTCATATGGCGTTTGCCCGATTATCGCCGACCGGTATGGGTAACAACAGGCTGAAACACGAACCTTCACCTTCTTGTGAGGTCACGTTCACCTCGCCGCCATGATTGGCCATGATGTGCCGCACAATCGACAGACCGAGACCCGTGCCGCCCGTGCCTCTGCCCCGAGCTTTGTCCACCCGGTAGAAGCGTTCGAAAATACGGTCGATGTCGGCTGGCGGAATTCCGATCCCTTCGTCGACGACATCGATGACGATGTTCGACACCGTTTTCGACAACCGGACGGTCACCGTGTCACCGGGTTCGCTGTACTTGACGGCGTTGTCAATGAGGTTCGATATCGCCGACAAGAGCTGCACTCGATCGCCGGTGACGCTGAAGAGACCGTCTGCCACCTGTCGACTCAACGTCACCCCGGCCATGGTTGCCGCGTGGCTGTTGCGCTCGATGGCATCAACGATCAACTGCGCCAGATCGATGTTGTTGTGTCGAAGCGGAGCATCGAATTCGATCTTCGACAACTCGAGGAGGTCATCGATGGTGTCGGCCATGCGATGCGACTCGACCACCATTTTGGTGGACAACCGCTTGATGACTTCCGGATCGGTTTCTTCCTGAATGGTCTCGGCCAGCACGGACAGGGCGCCGACAGGCGTCTTCAATTCGTGACTGATGTTCGCCACGAAGTCGGTGCGCACCGTATCGATTCTCGTTCGCTCGCTGACGTCTTCGATGACAGCGACGGAATTTCCTCCGCCGATCAATGCGGTTGAGACAATGAGCACGCGCGGTGGCGGACCAAAAAGTTCGAGACGTTCGGAGTTGTTGCGTCCGGTTTCGCGGGTATCGCGCAACAACCGATCAACCGCCGCGTCGACGAGCAAATCGACGTGACGAAGACCAACGGCGGCGGATGCCACCCCGTTTCGCAGCACAACCGTGCCGTCCGCTGCTGCGATCACGATGCCAAGTGGAAGGGCGTTGAGTACCG
>JBEBAF010000111.1:0-2993 GCA_041159045.1 Actinomycetota bacterium | reverse complement strand
AGCGCGGCTGCCTGCGGTCGACTGAGCGTCACCAGCTCACCGTGACGGGCAGAGGGGCATCGACAAGGTTCGCGATTTGGAGGAAGAGCGGCGTGTGAATGACCACGTCGGCACCCGACGGCAACATGACGGCGAAAACGTTCGTGCACGTGATCGAGCGTCCATTGTTCAGATTGACGATGGTGAGTTCGGACCCCAATGGTGCGACCGACGCGTAACAAATGGCCGAGTTGTAGTCGGGAAAGCGCACGTAACTGGCTTTCGCATTCACGCGGTTCATGTCACCCGGGCCCGGATACGCAATTGGTGCACTGCCGGTGGGTTGCTGGGCAAGTGGCCCGTCGAGGTTGATCGGCTTCGATGAGTCGTCGGCCAGTGGGCCGACCGCGTCGGCATTCTGCAAAGGCGTCGACGTGGTGGTCGGCTCGACGGTGGTGGTCTGCATTGCATCGTTCGAAGTGCCGTCGATCGGCTTCGATGATCCGTTGAACGCGGTGACGACGAGCACGAGCAATGTGGTGACGACGGCGAGCACCGCGACGCGCCGGCGTTCGTAGAGCGTGAGGCTCATGCCGAAGTGATCCGTGGGAAGGCGGCGCGAGCGTTGTGCGAGGTCAACGCCGCCAGTTCTTCGGCTGAAACACCGCGCAGTTTGGCAATCGCCGTGCCGACCACGGCAACGAGCGCGGGTTGATTCTGCTTGCCGCGGTGCGGCACCGGTGCAAGA
The DNA here is from genome assembly GCA_041159045.1 of Actinomycetota bacterium. Classification (GTDB taxonomy): domain Bacteria; phylum Actinomycetota; class Acidimicrobiia; order Acidimicrobiales; family Ilumatobacteraceae; genus F1-20-MAGs119. The sequence continues at coordinate 2,266 of JBEBAF010000111.1, read as the reverse complement.
AAAGGGCTGTCGGTTTCCACGAGCAAACGGTCATCGGGGCAGATGCGCGCGGCATCGCGGAGTTCTTCGGCGTTTTTGAACGTGACGATTCCGGAGAACGAAAGAAACATGCCGCGGTCGAGACATTTGCGCGCTTCTTCGGGGCCACCGCTGAAGCAGTGCATGATCGTGTTGTTGGGTACACCTTCGGCGTCGATGATGTCGAGCGTTTCGTCCCATGCGTCGCGGGTGTGGATGACGAGCGAGAGGCCGTGTTGGTGGGCGAGGCCGATCTGTTCGGCAAAGGCGCGTCGTTGCGAATCGCGATCGGAGTGTTCGTAGTAATAGTCGAGGCCGCATTCACCGATGGCGACGACGCGCGGTTCGTTGATCAGCGGCAACAACTGCTCGGTTCCGAACTGTGCTTCGTGCGGGTGCAGGCCGACCGTTGCCCACACTTCGGGGTGTCGCGAAGCAACGTCGATGGCCTGTCGACTGGTCGTGGCGTCGCAGCCGATGGTGACCATTGTCGTCACCCCGGCCTCGACGGCGGCGCGCACCGTTGCATCGGTGCCGACGTCCATGCGGTCGTCTTCGAGGTGACAGTGGGTGTCGGTCCACATAAGAGAAGGGAAGCGTTACTTGGACTTGCGCGGGAAGAGCGGGTCGCCCTTTTCCACGGTGTTTCCTGCGGGATATTGCCCCCACGCCACGCTATTCGGCAACAACTGAGTCGCCACGTCACCGGCCATGCCAATGCGTTGCCACACGGCCTGAGCGGTACCGGGAATCGCTGCGACGCAGAGAATCGCGACGATGCGCAGCGCCTCGAGGGCATCACCCATCACGGAATCGAGTGCAGGGCCGGGCTCGGCCTTCCACGGTTCGTGGTTCTCGAGGAATGCGTTGGTTGCGTGAATCAACGACCAAGTCGCCTCGAGGGCCTTGCTCGGCTGGAACGAATTCCACGCAGCAGTGGTGTCGGCCACCGCGCGCTCGGCGATTTCCCGCAGTGGCGAATCGCCGCGGGGTGCGGTTCCGATGCCGCCGCATTTCTTTTGTACCACGGTGGCGACACGCGAGGTGAGGTTGCCGAGGTTGTTCGCGAGGTCGGAGTTGTAGCGCGTGACGAGGCCTTCGTACGTGAAGTCGCCGTCGTTGCCGTACTGGGTGTCGGCCAACACGTAGTAGCGGAATCCGTCGACGCCGAATTCGTCGATGAGGTCGAGGGGGTTGACGACGTTTCCGGTGGTCTTCGACATCTTCTCGCCGCCGACCAACAACCATCCGCCCACTGCCCAGTGTTGCGGCGGTTCGATACCCGCGGACATGAGCATCGCGGGCCAGTAAACGCAGTGGAATCGAATGATGTCTTTGCCGATGAGATGGGCCGACACGGGCCAATTCTTCGCGAATGCATCGTCGTCGGTGCCGTATCCGACGGCGGTGATGTAGTTGGCAAGCGCATCGAACCACACGTAAGCGACGTGTTCCGTGTCCCACGGAATAGGAATGCCCCACTTCAGGCTCTTGCGGCTGACGGAGAAGTCGAGGAGCCCCTGCTTGATGAAGCTCGTGACTTCGTTCATGCGATACGCCGGTGTGATGCAGCCGGGGTGTTTGGCGTACCAATCGAGCAGGCGATCGCCGAATCGCGAAAGCCGGAAGAACCAGTTCTCTTCCTCGACATGTTCGACGGGGCGTTTGTGCACCGGACAGTTGCCGCTTTCGAGTTCTTCCTCGGTGAAGTACGCCTCGCATGCCACGCAATACAGACCCGAATACGTGTCGAGCTCGATGTCGCCTGCGTCGTAGCAAGCCTGCAGCAGCTTCGCAACGCCGCGCTTGTGACGGTCTTCCGTGGTGCGGATGAAGTCGTCGTAGCTGATGTCGAGGCGATCCCATGCCTGGGCAAAGAGCGGTGCGATGGAGTCGGTGAATGCCTGCGGAGAAATTCCTGCGGCGTCGGCGGCTTGTTGGATTTTCAGGCCGTGCTCGTCGGTTCCGGTGAGGAAGTGGACGTCGTCGCCGTTGAGGCGGTGCCACCGCGCGAAGGCATCGCCGACGATGGTGGTGTACGCATGACCAAGGTGCGGCCGTGCGTTCACGTAATAGATGGGGGTTGTCAACGAGAAACGCGCCACCTCACGAGGATACGCTCGGCATCCGTGACTTTCGCCTTCGATTTAGCGACCGCCGTCACCAAATCGGGCGAGGGGCGCTACGACGCCGCCGTGCTACCCGGCTGGGACATCAACGGAAATGCGAACGGTGGTTATCTCTTCGC
>JBEBAF010000110.1:0-6151 GCA_041159045.1 Actinomycetota bacterium | reverse complement strand
CCGGCATCTGCGCGAGAAGCGGCAAGCACGACGACAGCGGGTTGACCTTGTGCTCTTGGTAGAGCTTCATCATCTCTTCGTTCAGCTTCTGACGATCGCTGCGGTACTGCTGTTGCAAACGGCGCATTTCGGGCTGCAGGCGCTGCATTTCGAGCATGCCTTTGGTGCTCTTCAGCGTGAGGGGGGTGAGCACCACCATGATGGTGACGGCGACCAACGCAATAGCGCCGGCATAGCTGTGTACGAGGCTGTAGTACTGGCGGACCAGCCAAGCTCCGGCTTGAAACACGATTCCTACTTTCCGTGACTCGAAGACACCGAGTGCGTGTGTGAGTGAGAGACAACATGGGCTTCGGGAACCGGATCCCAACCGGATGGCCCGAAGGGGCGACAGCGCAACAGGCGACGCAGGGTCAACCAAAATCCGCGCGCGGTGCCATGCGATTCGAACGCTTCGTGGGCGTAGTGAGAACACGACGGGGTGAAGCGACACGGCGAGGGTCGACCGGCGAAGGCTTCCTGATACCACTCGATGGCGGCCAGACAACGCTCGTTCAGGCTGCGCTTCATTGCTCACCCGACTTGTTCTGACGTGTTGCGTTCTTTGCCGCCGCGGCGTTCATCAACTCGGGAACACGCGTCGACAGCTCGCCGAAACCCAGCCGTGTGGCGGGGGCGTCGGCGCCCACGAGATACCAGCCGGGCTGAACCGAGGTGCCGGCGGCGTCGATCGCTGCGCGCATTTGGCGACGCAGGCGGTTGCGCACAACGGCAGGGCCCGTGGCCCGCCCGAGGGCGTAGGCGACATGGGGTTGAGAGAGAGACGAATCGAGGAGCACGGAACACCACAAGGGCCCAACACGAACGGTGGATCCTTCGCGCCGCAAGCGGCGGAAGATTGTGCGTTCGTGAATTCGGCCGATCAAGCGGAGAGGCGGTAGCGGCCCTTGGCGCGGCGCGACTTCAGCACGGCGCGACCAGCGCGGGTGCTCATACGGGCGCGGAAACCGTGCTTCTTGGCGCGGCGACGATTGTTCGGCTGAAAAGTGCGCTTCATGGGCGACATCCTTCGAGAGGCAAAATCAAGTGGGTAAGACCGGGGCGGACAAGACGCGAAGCGGCCACGGACGAATCCGTCCTCGCAAGGCTACGCCCAATTGGGCGAAAGCGTCACGTCCATTTTTTGGGCTGTGGATAATCTGCTATGGTCTGCGCTCCACCAAGAGCCACAAGGGTTTGCGGGGTTTTCCACACGCGTGGAGACCTTCCACACCCTGTGGATAACTATGTGGACAGAGGTCGGACATACACCTCTGAAATTTGCAGCCAATTCAGAAAAGTCTTCGGAAAACCAAGCCAGGAAAGGGAGGGGGAGTCATGGGTGAACACGACACCGTGTGGACAGCGATTTCGGCTCTCCTGCGTGCTCAGGTCTCTGAAGCGGTCTGGTTGTCAACGTTCCAAGACGTCGTTCCCCTGCCATCCGACGACACCAGCCTGCGTCTCCAGGTGCCGAACGGCCACGTGCGCGAGCGAATTCTCACGCGCTATCTGCAGCTCGTTCTCGATGCACTCGCAGAAATCGACGAAAGCGAACGTCAGTTGCAAGTGGAAGTCGCGCCGATCGATCCGTCGGGTGACATCGATATTCCCGAGATCGATTTCGATGCCGAACTCGCACGTATGACTGCCGGTGCGCACACGGTCAGCGACTCGGCGGGCGGCGTGGGCACGCGCACCGAAACGCGCGGCCAAGCAACCGGACTCAATCCGCGCTACACCTTCGACACTTTCGTGAAGGGTGCGTCGAATCAATTCGCATTGGCCGCAGCGCACCGTGTTGCAGAAACACCGGCGCGTTCGTACAACCCGCTCTTCATCTACGGCTCCGCGGGATTGGGCAAAACGCACCTGCTCCACGCCATTGGTGAATACGTTCACCAGAACTATGCGCACTACGAAGTGCGTTACGTATCGACCGAAACGTTCATGAACGAGTACGTCGATGCGATTCGTACCAACACAACGGCGGCGTTCAAGCGCCGCTATCGCGAAGTCGACGTGTTGTTGATCGACGACATCCAGTTCATGGAGGGCAAGGAAGGTCTGCAGGAAGAGTTCTTCCACACGTTCAACTCGTTGCACGGCGCGAACAAGCAGATTGTCATTTCCTCCGACCGCGTGCCCGATGCGATTCCCACGCTGGAAGACCGGCTGCGCGGCCGTTTCCGCTGGGGTCTCATCACCGACATTCAGCCCCCCGACCTCGAGACGCGTCTCGCGATTCTGCGCAACTACGCGGAACGCAACGGCACCCGCGTGCCCGACGACGTGCTCGAGTTCATCGCGGCCAACATCACATCGAACATCCGCGAACTCGAGGGTGCGCTCATCCGCGTCACCGCGTACGCAGCGCTGAACCGGATCCAGATGACCGTCGCAACCGCGCAGGAATTGCTGGGCGACTTGTTGTCAGAGTCTGCGTCGCGCCAAAAGACCGACGAAGAGCTGCTCCAGGACATCGCGTCGTACCTCGGCTACAGCGTCGATGCCCTGCGCGGCAAGAGCCGTCAGCGCCCACTCGTCATGGCCCGACAGATCGCGATGTACGTGATGCGCGCCCAAACCGAACTCAGCTATCCATCGCTTGCCCGTCTCTTCGGCGGCCGCGACCACACCACCGTCATTCACGCGGTGGAAAAAGTGCAGCGCATGATGGCCGAGCGCAAGCAGGTGTACGACCAGGTCACCGAACTCATTCGTCGTTCGAAGAAGGGATGACGCACATGAGAACTGGGGACAACATGTTGTTTCCCGGGTGGACAACGTGCGCAGCACTGGGAACAAACCCCGCCTTATCCACCGAACGATCAAGTGTTCGGTCGATCATGTGGAAAACTGGGGACAAGGTGCGTCACACCGTTTCCTTGCCGGCGTTGATGGAATCACGGTTGTCCACAATTCACAGGCCTTATTACAAGCATTATCAATTGATCTCTCCCAAGACTGAAATAACGACAGACAAGGACCCGACGTGAAATTTCGTTGTGAACGTGAACAGCTCGCCGAAGCACTGGGCCTGGCGTCGCGCATCGCTTCGGGTCGTGGCGGTGCGTTGCCGGCGTTGTCGGGTGTTCGTCTTCACGTGAAGGGCGATGTGTTGCATCTCACGTCGACCGACAACGACTTGTCCTTGCAGGCAACACTCCCCGTTGGTGGCGACAAAGACGGCATCAGCCTGATCAGCGCGAAGTTGTTGAACGACATCGTGCGCTCGCTTCCCGAAGGAAAGATCACGATCGAGGCGACACCCGAAACGCTCACGGCGCGCAGTGGACGTTCGCAATTCACCGTTCCCACGTACAACGCTCTCGATTTCCCGAACGTGCAACCGTCGGCCGGCGCACCCTTCACCGTTCCCGCCGCGGAATTCGGCGAAGCATTACGCCAGGTCGTTCGCGCGGCGAGCAGCGACCAGATGCGCATCGCCCTCACCGGTGTGTTGTTGACCGGCGAAGAAGGATCCCTACGTCTCGTCGCCACCGACTCGTACCGGCTCGCGGTGCGCGATGTCGCATCGATCGTCGTGTCGTCGTCGACGAAAGTGTTGATTCCCAGCCGTGCACTGGCCGAAGCGCAACGTCTTCTTGCAGGGGCCGCGGAAACCTCGATCAGCATCGACGAGAACTCGGTGACGTTCGACGTCGACGGAACGAAGTTGACGACGCGCATCCTCACGAACGAGTACCCCAACTACAAGAACCTGATGACGGGCACGTATCCGAACAACATCACCACTGGTCGCGAAGCTCTGCTCGATGCCCTGCGCCGCGCACGCATCCTCGCCAAAGACCAGGGCCCGGTGCGCTTGCACATGAACGGAAACGGTTTGAAGTTGACGGCCGGCACGAAAGACAACGACGAGTTCGAAGAAGACCTCGACGGTGTGTACAACGGCAACGACATCGTCATCGCGTTCAACTCCGACTATCTCGCAGCGGGCATCGACGCGATCCCCACCGACGACGTGATCATCAAGACCGTCGACCCGAATCGCCCTGCTGTCATCACCGCAACCGGCGAAGGCTCGGGCGATTACCTCTACCTCCTCATGCCGCAGCGCATCTGACGCACACCACGAGATGATCGTCGAACATCTCGAGCTCGCGAACTTCCGCAACTACGTTTCGGCGGTCATCGATTTCACACCCGGAACAACAGCGTTGCTCGGCGCGAACGGGCAGGGAAAAACGAACCTTGCCGAGGCACTCACGTTCCTCGCGACACTCGACAGTTTCCGCGGCGTCCCCGTCGACACGCTGATTCGCAACGGTGAGGAAACCGCGATTCTCCGCGCGGAAGTGCGTCATGCCGATGGTCGCGAAGTGTTGATCGAAGCCGAGCTCACACGCACGGGCCGCAACCGCGTGCAGGTGAACAAGCAACGTCTTGTCCGCACACGCGATCTGCTCGGCGTGATGCGCACCACCGTGTTCTCGCCCGACGATCTGGTGTTGGTGAAAGGAAGCCCCGGCGAACGCCGACGCTTTCTCGACGACGCGCTCGTGTCGTTGCACGTCAAACACGACACTCTGCGTCGCGAGGTTGATCGCATCGTGCGACAGCGCAACGCGTTCCTCAAACAAATCGGCTACCGGCCGAACCCATCGGCACTGTCGGCCGAACACGCGATGACGCTCGACGTGTGGGACGACAAGTTGGCCCAGGCGGGTGGCGAACTGGGCGACGCCCGCGCACACCTCGTTGCTCAACTACAGCCCATGGTGAACCGCGCCTACGAAGACCTCGCCACCAAGCCCACACCCACCGACCTCGTTTACGAGCCCGAGTGGCGCCGGGTGGGTTTGGCCCACGCCCTGGCCGAATCCCGCGCCGACGACCTGCGCCGCAGCCTCACCACCGCCGGCCCGCACCGCGACGACCTCGACCTGTTCATCAACGGCCTCCCGGCCCGCACCCAGGCGTCGCAAGGCGAACAGCGCACACTGGCCCTCGCCCTGCGCCTCGCCACCCATCGCCTGGTCACCGATCGGGTGGGGTCACCCCCGGTTCTGGTGCTCGACGACGTGCTGTCCGAGCTCGACCCCGACCGCGCCACGGCGCTTCTTGCCCACATGCCCGTCGGGCAGGTGATCATCACATCGGCGGGGGGTCTGCCAACCGCTGCCCGGCCCGACCGCATTCTGCGCATTGCCCGCGGCACCATCGTGAACGACGAACCAGCCGACACCGCGAACGGTGATCCGCGATGACCAATCCATCGAACGAAGAGCCCGTCACACTCGACTCCGCGATGTCGCACTTGTTGCGTCGACTGAAAATGGACTCGCCCGACGTGGTCGGCAGTGTGTTCGCTGCATGGGACGATCTCGTTGGCCCCGACATTGCGCGTCACATTCAGCCGATTCGACTCGATGAAAAAGTGCTGTACGTCGAGGCAACCGATGCTGCGTGGGCAACACAGTTCCGCTTTCTCGAAAGTGACGTTCGTCGTCGACTTTCGCAACGCTCCGGCACGACCATTGCACACATTGAGGTGCGTCAAAAGGGCCGATGAAATCGGACTGAATCACCCTTCTGAGAAGGCGCAGAATGTAGGATTTCGCAGTGACCAAAACCGACTCCGCGTCAGCTTCTCGCTCGAAGAAACCCACTGCCGATTACGGCGCGAAGGACATCCAGGTCCTCGAGGGTCTCGACCCCGTGCGCAAGCGTCCCGGCATGTACATCGGCTCAACGGGCCTCGCCGGTTTGCACCATCTCATCTGGGAAGTCGTCGACAACTCGATCGATGAAGCCATGGCCGGCTTCTGCGACACCATCAACGTGATCCTTCAAGACGACGGCGGTTGCCGCGTCGAAGACAACGGCCGCGGCATCCCCGTCGACCCGTATCCGTCGGGTCCGCACAAGGGCAAAAGCGCTGCCGAAGTGGTGCTCACTGTCCTCCACGCCGGTGGCAAGTTCGGCGGCGAGGGCTACAAGGTGTCTGGCGGCCTCCACGGCGTGGGCGTTTCGGTGGTCAACGCACTGTCGACCCGGGTTCTCGTGGAAATCGACCGCGGGGGCGATCGCTACCAACTCGAGTTCGAAAACGGCGGAAAAATGAAGGGGAAGATCGCCAAAGTCG
>JBEBAF010000109.1:0-25216 GCA_041159045.1 Actinomycetota bacterium | reverse complement strand
CGTGTGGGCTAGGGACTTCAACGCGGATTTCGTCGCGTTCATATCGTTCTCCGATGGATTTCCTGACTCGCAGGCTACCAGACAACGGATCCCGCCCGATGCAGCCCCTCTCGGTACGAATCCCCTATTCGAACCAGTCGGGGCGCTGGTTCGGAGGCAGCGGTCGCAGACGCGGGTAATACGGGTGCCGCAAGGGGTCGCCTGGTTTCAACTGCAGTTGCAAACCCGGGGTGCGCGGGGCGGTTGGCCTGGTCGTTGGTCGCCCGGCGAATACCACGTCTTCGCCGAAGACCCGAACCGACAATGTGCGCCGCAACCGACCTTGGCTCGTTGGGCCACCCCCATGGAGAACCCCGGGATGGAACACGATCACGTCGCCGGGCGTGATGTCCCACGACCTGATGTCCCACTTTTCGCGTTCTGCTTCGATGTCCGGCAGGCGCGGGAACTGTTCTCCGTAGAACGGCAACGTCGGATCCTCGCCGGCGCGGGGCGGATCGAATCCGTCGTACAACGGACCTCTGTGCGATCCGGCGACGTACTCGAGGCATTCGTGTTTCGGAACGGCGTCGATGGTGATCCACATCGATGCAAGTTGCGTGCCCGCCACGGGCCAATACGTGAGGTCCTGGTGCCAAGGAGTTCGCCTGCAGTTACCCGCATCCTTCACGAACACGTGGTCGAACAACAACCACACGCGTGGCGAACCAATGAGACGACCAAGAATGTCGGCAATCGGCGAATCAAACGTCAGTCGCTGGAACTCGGGCGTGATCTCCCAGTTGCGCACGGTGTCGACGAACGCGCCTTCCTCCCCCGCGAAGAAGGTTTGCTTGCGACTCGAATTGTTCATGATGCGACTGATGCCCATCTCGACGAGTTGCAACCACAACGGATGCAACAACTGGTCGAAGAACACGACCCCGTCCTCGCGGAACTGATTGACCACCGCCGGCGTGATTCGTGACTCCCAGTCGATCTCTTCTGCGTTCATTTCAACCCCCGGCGAACACCGTAGTGAGGTTCCGAGGTTGGGTATTCCGCCCACATCTGGCACAATTCGAAGCCTTGGTGGGCGTAGCTCAGCCTGGTTAGAGCGTCAGGTTGTGGCCCTGAAGGCCGGGGGTTCAAGTCCCCTCGCTCACCCAAAATGGGAACCCGATCGGCAACTCGCCGGTCGGGTTCTCTGCATTCGGGACCAACGTCGAAATTCATCGCGAACTTTCTTCGTTTCACCACCGCGTGCCCTATAGTTCTCCCGTCGCGCCTCTAGCTCAATGGCAGAGCAACGGACTCTTAATCCGCAGGTTCTGGGTTCGAATCCCAGGGGGCGCACTCTTCTTCGCGCTGATCGACACGCTTCGGCATCGACGTGTCAGCCACCGCGCACACGAACGATGGAAAAACCGTCGTTCACGCGTTGGCGTGGCCAATGCCCTTCCGGCCACGGAACGCGGGTTTGGCGCTTCGGCGCAACCGACCACGCCCACCGCGATGGATCGGTGATACGCGCCATCTCTTTCGCCGACAGCTTCCCGATCTCGAATGCGACGTAGTCGTCGACGAAGAGTCCACCACCGATGTACACACCAACGTGTCCGGCATCGGTATCGCGCGTGTCCCACCAAACGAACGCTGCACGCGATCCAAGCTGCGCGGGTTTCAGCGGCAACCCGGTTGCTTCGTCACGATCGAAGAGCAGCTTTCGCGACCGCAGGGCAACGGCAAAATGTCCGGCGGTATATGGAGCCGACTGACCGACCACCTTGTCCTTGTGAGCCGGCCGCAGAATGCTCATCAAGTCATTCGCAAATTTGACGCACTGCTGCTTGTTCTTCGCACCGTACCGCTCGAGTTGAAGTTGCCGTACGCACTTCAGGACTTCCACCTGCACCATTTCCAAGGTGGTGGGATCATCGGGCAGAACGACATTACGAACCGATGCGCAAGGACCAGGCGTGGCGTCGGCGATATGCGCCGGCAGCATGCCGACAATCACGGTTGCAATGGTCGCAACCGCAGTTGGCAGCGCCCCCCGACGCCGACCCTCCCCCATCACGATTACTTCTTGTGCACCGTTCCGTCGGGCATACGTGCGCCGTTCAGCTTGAGAGTGTCGAGCACACCCTCATCGAACGTGGCATTCAACAGGAAGGAAAACGAGAAGTCGGCATTCGTCAGGTCGGCGCCGGTGAAGATGGCTTCTTCGGCATTTGCGCCGAGGAACGAGGCGTTCTTCAAATTGGCGTCGGTGAAGTCGGCGCGATACGCGTTGCTGGCCTGGAACTTCGCATTTTCGAAATTGGCCCCGACGAGAATCGAAGCGGACACGAAGGAGTGGTCGAACTTCGTGCCCGAGAAGTTCGCCCCCGTGAGGTCGAGTTGCGAGAGGTTCTTGCCCTTCAAAACCATGTTCGAGAAGTCGGCACCGGGACCAGCGATTTTGCCGTCAATGTCTCGTGTTGCACCGGGCTCGGCAAAATCGGTTGAGTAGGTGGTTTCCGGCGGCTTTTTGTACCGTTCGCACGCGGTTCCAACCATGGGGAGCGCAACCACGGATGCGATCAACAACGCGGAACGTGTGATTTTTGGCATCTGTTCATCCTAGACGGAAGGTCAAGCGAGACCCACTCGTTCGCCTGCGTTCAAGTCATCGGCCGCCGAAAATGCGCGATACACGAGTGAATCCATCAATGCGGCACCCCGCTCGTTCGCCGTGTCGAGTGTCAGGATGCTCGCGGCGAAAGACGTGCAGTAGAACAAAACCCCTTCAGCAAGACCTTGCGTGACGCGAAGAGGATTCGCCCACTCGACCGGCACGCCGCCCGAGACGAGCCCGCGACAGTAACGATCAATCAATTCGTCCTGCATGGATCGCCGTAATTCTGTTGGAAGGTTGGTGCCGATGAAGTACACGAGATCGGTTGTGCTTGGGGCGCGCATTGCAAGTTGCCAATCAACAAGGGCCACTCCTCCGCTGGCGTCGAAGAAAATGTTGTCGAGACGAAAATCTCCATGGATCAGCGTTGTTGGCCACTCGTCGTAGGTATGAATCCAATCAACCACGCCGGGCACGAACGCCTCACACCATCTCAGAACACGCTGCGGCAGAACGTCGCCGTAGCGCTCGAGGAATGTTGGCCAGCCGATCGGGAAAAGTTGAGCAATCGTTTCCGTCGACGGGTCGTTCAGATCGGGCATCCAGTCAAAAGTTGCCAAATCAGGATGATCGAACCACTCTGCGTGCAGCGCCGCTGCGGCATCGATCACCGCACGAGCCTGTTCGGCTGTCGGCCCGGCGACTTGGTCACCCGATGCCGCCGGGGCAAGGTCCTCCAGTACGAGGACGTACGGATCGTCGTGAGCGAAGAGACACCGAGGAGTCCGAACCGAACGCACCTTCGATACAACATCGGTGTAGAAGCGGTGTTCGCGCTCCCAAACGCGCATCATCCCGCCGATCATTTGTGCGCCGGGGTCGGGCGATGGAATTTTGACGATCACCGATCGAGGCAAACCGTTTGCGTCGAATCGCACTCGAGCAAGTTGGCCCATGAAGCCGACGCCGGCACCGATTTGGTCGATCGCAATGTTCCTGATGCTGCACCCGATCGCCGACCCCAACCATTCGGCCGTGATTTCCCCGATAGCGCGTGGCGTTGCACCCATGTCCCACCCCCAACTTGAAAGTAGCCGAAGCAGAGCGCACCCTCGACCGGGGGTTCATAAAGTGTTCTCTCATGAAGGCCATGGTCGTATTCGTGCATCCTCAGCCGGATGACTTCACGAACGGTTTGCGTGACGCGACCGTTGCCGCCCTTCGCGACAAGGGACACGAAGTCGTCACGGTCGAGCCTTACCGCGAAGGATTCGAGGCGGCGATGAGCGCCGAAGAATTGAGCGCATATTCGACTCAATCAGAATCGCAGATCGCCGACCCGATCGCGCGTCGATACGCCGACCTCGTCGCTGAAGCGACTTCGATCGCGTTCGTCTTTCCGATGTGGTGGTCCGGGCCCCCATCGATGTTGAAGGGATTCTTCGACAGGGTGCTCGTCGGAGGTGTCGCATTCCGCATGGACGACAACGGACGAATCCGTCCCGGCCTGCAGCACGTCCGGAATGTCTTCATCGTGACGGCTGCAGAACCGCCCGGCCACTTCCCGCACCGCTCGGTCCGCCACCTTGCGACGCGATTCGCAAAGTCGCTTCGCAGAGCAACCGGCAGGAAAACAAAGACGACCGTCGAATGGGCGGGGCCGGGAATTCGCGGAGACGCAACCGCTGAAGCCCACTTCATCGTGCAGGTTGGTCGACAGATCACGCGCCGTTCGACGGGAGGCGCGCGATGAGCCGGCGAGTCCTCGTTGTTTATGCGCATCCGGAAGAAACCAGTTATTGCGCCGCGCTGCGCAACCTTGTTGTGAAGACGTGCGCCTCGCGTGGCGCCGAGGTACGGGTCCACGATCTTTATGCGGAAGGCTTCTCCGCTGTCTTGTCGGCGAACGAATGGCGCCTGCGCGACGGCGAACCCGAAACCAAGCCCCACCTCAAGCACCACTACGCCGACGTCGAGTGGTGCGACATGCTGGTGTTCGTATACCCGACGTGGTGGTCGGCACCACCGGCAATTCTCAAGTCGTGGATTGATCGTGTTCTCACCAACGACGTGGCTTGGACACTCGACCCCACGACCGGCCACGCGCTTCCCAACCTTCGCAATGTGACGCGCGTGGTTGCCGTCACGACGCATGGGCGTTCAAAGTCGATCAACTTCTGGTGTGGCCAAGTCGGGCGTTTCACGATCGTCCGTGCGGTGCGCCGACTTTGCTCGTGGCGATGCCGCGCGCATTGGTTGGCGTTGTACTCGTTGGATCGGTCGACTCGCTTCGAGCGCGACCGGTTCATGCAGCGGGTGGAACGTCGCCTGCGTAGAGCCGTGTGACCGGTCGACTGTCGTCGACCGGTGCAATTCGTCGGAACTGCATCACCATCTCGAGATGGTTGGTATGCGGGAACAAGTCGAGAACGCTGTACGACTCGAGTTCATAACCGGCATCGGTCAGTAGTCGCGCGTCGCGCGCACCCGCCGCGGCATCGCAACTGACCAGCACGAAACGCGGAGCCCTTGTCGCGACGAGCACTTCGACTCCGCTCCGCCCCATTCCCGTGCGTGCCGGGTCGGCAATGACAAGCCCGGCGAGTTGTGGATCCCAGTTCTCGACGGCGCATTCGCAAATGGTGGCCGTGTGCGAAGAAAGGTTCTTGCGGGCATCGGCGATTGCCCACGGATTCTCTTCGATGAGCGTGACGGGTACGTGCGACGGAACCAGAGTTGCCGCGAACAAGCCTCCGCCACCGTAGGCGTCGATGACCTGACCGTTCGCCCCGCTCAGTGCCTCGGGGCCCGCGTGATGACGCACGACGTCGACGAGCAGTGCTGCCGCCGCAGGACCCGACTGAAAGAAGGCACCCATCGACACAACGAGATCCGCCCCATGCACCGATTCAACGAGACGAGCATCGGCACCAATCACGTCAACCATGTCGAGGCCGCGAACATCGCGTTCATCGCCGTGAACAACTGCACCAACTACTTCCGTGGTGGTACTGCATCGCAGGGTCACCTCGACATCGCTGCCCGGACGCGCCGCAAGACCGCCGACGACGCGGTTGATCAACGGATGAGCGACCACACACGACGCGAAGGCGACAACTTCGTTGCTTCCCCTCGCACGAAAGCCCGGCCGACCATCCCGATCGAACGCGACACGGATCGTCGTGCGATAGCCGGTTGGGATGATGCGTCCGAAACGCATCGAATCTTCGACCATCTCGTCAGTGATCGAAATTCGACCGAGGCGCAACAGCGACTCTGCGGCAATCCGTGCCTTCGCCGCGTATTGACCCGAAACGGCAAGATGCTGCCATTGGCACCCACCGCATCGACCAAAGTGCGGACACGGAGGGTCAACGCGTTCCGTCGAAGGATCAAGGACGCGCACGACCTTTGCCCGTGAGAAGTCCTTCCGCGTCTCGGTGAGCTCGATGTCAACGGTTTCACCCGGCAGTGCACCATCGACGAAGACAACCTTGCCGCTGGGAAGGCGTGCAATCGAGTCGCCGCCGGCCACGAGATTGCCGGCAACAACTTCCATTCCCCAACTGTACGTTTCGACGACGAGCGATCGGAGTTCATGCGCCATCGGTAAAGTGAGCCACGTGACGCGTCCAATCCAGATCGCCCCTTCCGTCTTGCCCGCCGACTTCGCCGAACTCGGCAAGGCCGTCCGCGATCTTGAAGCCGCCGGTGTCGACCTCATTCAGTGGGACGTCATGGACGGCCAATTCGTGCCGAACCTCACTTTCGGACCCGACGTCATCGCGGCGGCTCGTCGACACTGTTCTGTTCCTTTCGAGGCACATCTCATGGTTCTGACCCCCGACGTGATGGCTGCCGAATACGTGAAGGCCGGCTGCTCACGTTTGATTGTCCATGCCGAGGCATGCACACACCTGCACCGCACACTCGAGAACATCCGCAACCTCGGCGCAACCGCGGCGGTGGCCCTGAACCCCGCAACTCCGGCGTCGGCGGTCGAGAATGTGCTCGACCTCGTGGATTTGATTCTCGTCATGACCGTCAACCCCGGGTTCGGCGGTCAGAAGTACATCTCGACGATGGAGTGCAAGATCCGAGAGGTTCGCGACATGATCAATGCCGCGGGCCTCGCCGACGCGATCGACCTCGAAGTCGACGGCGGAATCTCAGCCGACACAGTCGGCGGTGCGGCTTCGGCGGGGGCAAACCTGTTGATCGCGGGAAGCGCACTGTTCAAGCACCCGGGCGGCCTTGAAGTTGCGGTCACCGAACTGCGCGCCAAGGCAACGGCCGCCTTTCGCGACTGAGCAGGCCTCGTTCAGCGCAGCGAGCGCCGAATCAGCACGAGCGTGACCAGGCCGAGCAAGACAAGCAACGCGGGTACGACGATTGCGATGACGAGTCGGTTCGATTCACCTTTGAGACCGGAGAGTACGCCCGATTCGATCGTCGACCCGTCGACATGCAGCGTGCGGGCCGGATCAGCGAAGGTCGGACACACAACGCCCGAATTGTTGATGTCGGCAACCTGATTGCCACCAAAGAGCGGAGCCGATTCGGTGACGCGAGAGTAAATACGACCCGATGTTGCATCGAGTGCCGAACCAACGAGATACGACTCTCCGACCTTGAGGAACTTCACGTCGCGGCCGTAGTAGATGCCAATCTCGGTAGTCACTTCACCCGTCGACAACGGGACTTCGGTGGAATACCCCGCGAGGCTTCCCGATCGCAGGCGCACCAGTTCGAAGACACCCGACGTGACATCGACCGTCTTCAGTTTTCCGACGAAGACGGCCTGCGAAACGGGCGCCGGGGCACAACCAACGGGCACCGTGGTGGTTGCCGAGGGCAACGTGCTGATCGGCGCCGCAGACGGCGGGACGGTGACCCCCGACTGTTCATCGAGAGGCTGTTCGTCGGTCGACGGAACACCGACCGCGGTCGTTGACGACGAAGCGGGGGCGGCGGCCGCACCAACACGTGCTGTCGCGGAGAAGAGCGCAGCCACGGCAGCTATGCCGAAAATGGCGGCGGCTGCGCGGCGCATGGTGACGGTTTTCAGCGCCCCTGGAATTTCGGCTCGCGCTTTTCGGTGAAGGCGGCAATCGCCTCGGCGGTGTCTTTCGTCGAGAAGTTCACCGTTTGTGCCGCACCTTCGTCGTCGAGTGCTTCTTCAAGGGTGACGTTCATCGAGTTGTTCAACATGCGCTTCGTCTGTGCGATCGCAATCGGCGGCATTGCGGCGAGACGCTTCGCCCATTCATCGACGAAGCCATCGAGTTCGACGTCGGGCACCACACGATTCACGAGGCCGAGTCGTTCGGCGTCGGCGGCGTTGATGATGTCGGCGAACAGTGCCAATTCCTTTGCCTTGTGGAGACCGACGCGACGCGGCAAAAGCCAAGAACCACCGAAGTCGATGCTGAGTCCACGACGGGCAAAGATTTCCGAGAAACGAGCGTTCTCGGACGCCACGACGAGATCACACCCGAGGGCCATGTTCATCCCCGCGCCGACCGCGACGCCGCGGACTTTCGCAATGACGGGTTGCGGCAAGCGAGCCAGCGACATCGCCACCTCGGTGACGTGGCGCATGCGTGCGAGTTGATGTTGGCGGGCCGTGGCATCGTCGCCCGCCCACAAGTCGGCGCCCGAACAGAAATCTCCTCCTGCGCCGGTGAGAACGACGCACCGGTCGGTCGACGATTGGCCGATCTCGCGGAACGTGGCGAGCAACTCGTTCCACATCGTGTTGTTGGCTGCGTTCTTCTTTTCCGGGCGGTTCAAAGTGACGGTGACGATTCCGTCGTCGCTTCGCTCGACGATGATTGCCTGTAGGGCGTTGGTTGTCATGACCCGACGATACATAATGGCGCCGTGGGATTCGATGCGACGCGCAAACGGGTGAAGCGACGAACCGACATTGTCTTTGTCATCGCCGCCGTTGCGGCCGCATTCGGCCTCGTCGCGTGGGCATTCTTCGGCTAGCCACGATGAGCGACATCTGGAGCGGCGCTTTCGGCGAGGTTGAGGTGCGTCGCGTACAGCCGTATCAGGCGGTCAAGGACTACGTCTGCCCCGGATGCAACCGCGAGATTCCCGTGGGTATCGGCCACTATGTCGCGGTGCCCGCCGATGCCCCGGACTTGCGCCGCCACTGGCACTACGCCTGTTGGGATCGTCGCTGAAGTTCAGAACGCATCTTCGATGATTTCGAGGCGCGTTCCCGTGATCAGTGCAACATCGAAGCGGAGGCGAGCAACTTGAATTGCGTGCTCTCGAGCCCACCCGACCGCGGCGAGACGCACAGTCCGACATTTTTCGCGGGTCATCGCGTCACCTGCCGTACCGAAGGCGGCGGATTGACGAGTCTTGACTTCACAGATCGCGACCACGTCGTCGCGAACGGCGATGATGTCGATTTCACCGCGCCCGTGTCGCATATTGCGGGCAACGATGTGCCAACCATTTCGCCGGTACCAATTCGCGGCGAGATTTTCACCCCATACACCACGTGCTCGGCGGCGCGCAGCTAAATCTCGCCCTTCGGCAATTCCTCGACGTTCACGTCTTTGAACGAGAGGATCTTCACTTTCGGCACGAATCGGCTCTTGCGGTACATGTCCCACACCCATGCGTCGGTCAACTCCACTTCGATGAGCGGACGCGGCCCGTCAGCGGCAACACGCGTGACGACCTCGTTCGCGAGATAGAAACGGCGTTCGGATTCGACCGCAAAGCGGAACATCGAGACGACGTCTTGATACTCCTGGGCCAACTGCAGTTCGCGTTCGGCCTCGTAGTTTTCGAGATCGTCGGTGTTCAACGTGGCCCCGTCACGAGGCAATCAATCGACAGTGGTGTGTGCACAACCAACTGTTTCGGCGGCTCAGGCTTCGCGCTTCTCGCGAATCTTGGCGGCCTTACCCGTGCGGTCGCGCAGGTAGTAGAGCTTTGCGCGACGAACATCACCGCGGTGCATCAGTTCAACCTTGGCGACTGCGGGGCTGTGCTTCGGGAACGTACGCTCGACGCCCACGCCGTAGCTGAGCTTGCGAACGGTGTACGACTCGGCGACACCCGAACCCTGGATGGCGATGATGTTGCCCTGGAACACCTGGATGCGCTCTTTGCCGCTTTCCACGACGCGCACGTGCACCTTCACCTCGTCGCCGGGACGGAGGTCGGGGAGGTCGCTGCGCAGGTACTGGTTGTCGACGAGGTCGGTGGTCTTCATGGCGATCCGTTACTGGTTGGGGGCGGAAGAGCCGCCCTGAGCGAACGATGAAGGATACGAGACGGGGGCGAACTCTTCCAACAATCTCTTCTCGGTACCCGACAATCCCCCGCGAGCCTCGATGAGGTCGGGACGGGTTGAAAGCGTGCGATAGAGGGCCTGAGCAAGGCGCCAACGGGCGATTTTGGCGTGGTCGCCGCCTCGAAGTACCTCGGGGACTTCCCATCCGCGGAAATCGGCCGGTCGGGTGAACTGTGGCTCTTCCAGGAGGCCCGTCTGCCCGAAACTCTCGGTCACGGGCGACTCGGCATTGCCCATTGCTCCGGGGACCAGTCGGACGACCGCCTCGATGATGAGGCATGCGGCGACCTCTCCCCCAGACAACACGACGTCGCCGACCGACACCTCGGCATCGATGAGATTCTCGCGAACACGGTGGTCGACGCCCTCGTAGCGGCCACACAGAATGCTGAAGCCCTCGAGCGACGCCAGCTTCTTCGCCATCGCCTGGTCGAAGCGGTCACCTCCGGGGCCCATGAGAAGAATCGGCCGCGGCGGATTCACCGACTCGACCGCTTCGAAGATCGGCTCGGGCCGCATGAGCATTCCCGCACCGCCACCGAAGACCGTGTCGTCGACGGTTCGGTGCTGGTCGTGGGTGTAGTCGCGAAGATCATGTGGGCGAAGATCGAGCAGACCCGACGAACGTGCCTTGCCGAGCAGACTGTCGGAGCAAAACCCGTCGACGAGACCGGGGAAAATGCTGAAGACGTCGATGCGCATCAGCCGTTTTCCTGAAGGTCGAGCAGGCCCGCGGGCGGGGCGACGACAACGATGCCCGCGTCGCGCGAGGAAACGAACGGCACAGGAATCAAGACTCCGCGGTCGGTTTCAAGGATGGCGTGAGCAGGATTGTCGAGCACCGCGGTGCATGTTCCGTACTCGGTGCCGTTCACGTCGATCACGCGCGATCCGACGAGTTCGTGCACCCAGAGCGCCCCCAAATCATGAATCGGCTCGCCATAGACGACTTCGTTGGTGAGGTGGGCTGCTTTTTCGCGCACATCGATGCCCTCGAGCATGACGAGAAACCGATCATTCGACGGACGGATTTTCGTAATCGTCCACCACTCGCCGGCGGCGTAGATCTTCGTGCCGGCTTTGCGACGCTCGGGTCGATCGGAGGTGAGTGACAGGTAGATCTCGCCGCGGACCCCGTGCGGGCGCCCGAGCTTGCCTATTTCGAGAAGACCGTCGGGTTGGGTCACTCGTCGACGAAGTCGACGTCGACATCGACGCCATCGCGGCTGGCAGCAGCACGCACAACGGTGCGAATGCTTTGGGCCGTGCGGCCACGACGGCCGATGACGCGACCAAGATCGCCCGAACCAACGCGGACTTCGAGATAGATCTTTTCGTCTTCCTCGCGTGCGTCAACGTGCACGGCTTCGGGATCGTCGACGATCGAACGGACGACGTGTTGCAGTACCGCCGTAGCCGTGGGTGCCGGAACGAGATTGGAGCCGTTGCTCACTTGGCGCTCTTCGAAGCGGTGAACTGTGCCCACGCGCCCGAGATCTCGAGAAGCTTGCGCACACGCTCGGTGGGCTGTGCACCCTGCTGCAACCATGCAACCGCCTTGTCGTTGTCGACATTCAGGTGCGAGGGCTCCTGACGGGGGTTGTACTGGCCGAGAATCTCGATGAATCGACCGTCACGCGAGCGGCGCTCGTCGGCAACGATGATGCGGTAATGCGGCTGCTTGGTCTTGCCAACACGGGTGAGACGCAACTTGACTGACATGAAAACTCCTGCAACTGAGTCGCCGCGGCACGTGTTGCCCACGACTGGACTGGGAAAGGCTATCGGAAGTCCCGAAAATCGGGGAAGGCTTCGCCATTTTTCGTCCCCGAAAGACCGCCGGGACCCGGCAGCCCCTTGCCGCCCGCGAGATTGCCGAGAGCCGACAGGTCGCCTGCGCCCATTCGCTTCATCGCCTTGGCCATCTTGACGGGGTTCATCTTGGGCGGTTTGCCCTTCTTTCCCTGCTTACGACCCGCCAAACCACCCATTTGCTTCATCATCTTCTGCATTTCGCCGAATTGCTTGACGAGGCGATTCACCTCGGGAACCGTGGTTCCACTACCCTTGGCGATACGCGCACGGCGCGATCCGTTGATGATGTCGGGGTCTCGGCGCTCGTCGGGGGTCATCGAACGGATGATTGCCTCGGTGATCTTGATCTGGTCGTCGCCGATTTCGGCGTTCTTCAGTTCTTTCGGCATGCCCGGCAGCATCCCCATGATCCCCGAGATCGGACCCATCTTCTTCACCTGCTGGAGTTGCTCGAGGAAGTCGTCGAGCGTGAACTCGCCCTCGAACATCTTGGCGGCGGCTGCCTCGGCCTCTTCCTTTTCGAAGACCTGTTCGGCCTGCTCGATGAGCGTGAGCATGTCGCCCATGCCGAGAATGCGCCCCGCCATGCGATCGGGATGAAACTGTTCGAACGCATCGATCTTCTCGCCCGTCGCGGCGAACGCGATCGGCTTGCCGATGACTTCTTTCACCGACAATGCTGCTCCACCGCGCGCATCGCCGTCGAGCTTGGAAAGAATCACGCCGTCAATCTCGAGCGTCGCGTTGAATGCTTCCGCCGTGTTGACCGCGTCTTGACCGGTCATTGCGTCGATGACGAGGAACGTGTAGTTCGGTTGCACCGCATCGCTGATGCGACGAATCTCGTCCATCAACTCCGCATCGATCGACAATCGACCCGCAGTGTCGACGATCAACACGTCGCGGCCGATGCGCTTCGCTTCGGCCAAACCGCGCGTTGCCGTTGCAACCGGGTCACCGGGTTCGGAGAACACGGGTACATCGATTTGGCGACCGAGTGTGCGCAATTGTTCGACGGCTGCGGGACGTTGGAGGTCGGCGCCAACCAGCAGCGGCTGGCGCCCTTGCGATTTGAACCAACGCGCCAACTTGGCTGCGCTCGTGGTCTTGCCCGAACCCTGGAGGCCGGCCATCAAGACAACCGTGGGGGGCTTGCTGGCGTAGGTGATGCGCAGCGTTTCTCCGCCAAGGATCGCCGTGAGTTCCTGATTGACGATTTTGACGATTTGTTGGCTGGGGTCGAGAGCCTTCGAGAGCTCGGCGCCTACGGCCTGTTCACGGATCCGATTGACAACGTTGCGGGCGACGCTGACGTTGACGTCGGCATCGAGCAAGGCGGCGCGGATTTCACCAAGGACTTCGTCGACATCGGCCTCGGTGAGGCGACCCTTGCCGCGAACCTTCTTGAGGATTCCCTCGAACTTTGAACTGAGGTTGTCGAACATGACGCCCGTGAGGCTACCCAACGCTGACGTCGGTCACCTTTCCGCCGGCGATTGCCAGCGTCACACGGTTGGTCACGTAGTCGTCGGTCAAAGCGAACGATTCGCCGTCGCGAAGACCCACGCGAACGATCCAGCCGTTCGATTGGGCCAACTTGGTCGCTTCATCTTCCGTGAGTCCGATCAAAGGCTTCACTTCTTCAGCCGTGAGTGCCGGCGGCAGTGTCACCGCAGTCGACGGCTCGACGACCGCAGAACCCGACGACCCGGGCGAACCCGACGATGAACCCGAAGTTCCACCTCCGTCGATGGTGGGCACGTCGGAACCGGAGTCGATCTGCGACTGGTCGATGTATGCATCGGTGATCGCCAGTGCGCTGATGACATAGCCATCTTTTGCGGTGTACTCGTACGACGGCAACAACCACACGATGTCGTCTTTGTCGATGACGGGTGTCAAGGTCTCGGTCACGCCCGTGAGCACGACCTTCTGTACCTGCAGAGGTGCAACGGAATCAACCGGACTGACATTGGCAGCGGAGTCGCCCGGAGCAGCATCGGATGACGACGTGCTCGCTGACGGAGCCGACTTGACCGCGGGAACAGCAACATCGGATGCGACGCCGCGAGCAACGGTTCCGTAGCCAAACCAACCTGAGTACTTCGGATCACCCAATCGCTTGACGCCGGCTTCGGTGCCGACACGCGGGAACTTCGGACCTTTGGTGAATTCGATGAGGTTGCCGCCGGCCCAGGTGATCGCTCCATCGTCGCCGAACCCGATGTTCCACGCGAGTGGCACGCGCTGATCACCAACGTGCGGCCAGGCCGTGACAGACACCGACCAATCATCGGCATAGACCTCGACATCGCTCTCACGCACGTCGATCCCCGCAGCCGACATCAGATCGAGTGCCTTCGATCGCGCCTTGCTCTTCGACGGCAGATTCTTTGGCAACGCCACGGTGTCGGGAGGCGCAATCCGGTCGGTCGACGGCGTGACTTGGTCGGCGGGCACGGGCTCGGACGAGACCTGTGCATCGGGCGCAACCGCCGACCATTCCGTGGAGTAGTACCACGAGTGATACGCATCATCGTTGAACGTGACCGACGGTGCCGAACCATCGGTCGGCCCGGCGATGAAGCCGCCACCTTGGTCCTTCGAACGGGCCGTTAGTGCGGCATCGATGCCGAGTGCCGCGACGATCTTTTGCATCGTCGCCTTCGACGGCGCGCCATCCGACTTCCACGATTGCGCCGACCCATCGAATGTCGGGAGATCGCCGCTCATCGTGTACTCAACCGGGTACGGCGCGATTGCCATTTTGGAATCGGAGGCTGGCCCTGCGAGCGATTCGTTTGCGGCACTGGCGGACCGCGAAGTTTGCGCGCCCGAAAAAACGATTGGCTTTGCTGCTTCGTCACGCGAGCCGCACGACGACAACGCGACTGTCGAGGCGCAAACGACGACGAAAAACCTTCGGGGGTCGAGTTTCATGACAACACCTTACCGTGGTCCGAACGTCAGTTGTCGGCGTCGAAGAGTTCGCGAATGTACTCGGCCGGGTCGAACGCGACGAGATCTTCAATGGTCTCGCCAAGGCCGACGAGCTTCACGGGAATGCCGAGCTGGGTCTCGATTGCGAACACGATGCCGCCCTTTGCCGAACCGTCGAGCTTCGTCAACACGACACCGGTGACATTGGTTGCTTCCGCGAATTGAGTTGCCTGCGAGAGTCCATTCTGACCGGTCGTTGCATCGATGACGAGAAGTACTTCCGTCACTGTGCCCGCCTCTTTTTCCGCCACGCGACGAACCTTCTTCAGTTCCTCCATGAGGTTGGCCTTGTTCTGCAGCCGACCCGCCGTGTCGCCGAGAACCAGATCGCGGCCGTTGGCTGCGGCACTTTGAACGGCGTCGAAAATCACGGCACTTGGGTCGCCGCCTTCGGCACCGCGAACGATCGGCACGCCCGCACGCTGCGCCCAGGTTTCCAGTTGCTCCCCCGCCGCGGCGCGGAAGGTGTCGCCCGCAGCCAACATGATGTTGCGGCCGGCGGCCTTCTGAGCGAAAGCAACCTTCCCGATCGTGGTGGTCTTACCGACACCGTTCACGCCGACGAAGAGCCAGATGTTGGGTTGTTTCACCGCAGAATCGAATGTCAGTTCTCGGGAATTCGCGCTGAGTTGAGCCGTCATGTCATCGCGCAATGCTTCGACGAGACCTCGCGGGTCGGCAATTTCCTTGTTGTCGACACGTGACTTCAATCCGGCAAGCAACTGTGCGGTGACGGCCAACCCGACGTCGGCACGCAAGAGAGTCTCTTCCAAGTCGTCCCACGTGTCAGCTGTGATCTTTTCCTTGGCACGAACGCCGGCGAACGCACCTGTGAAGATCCCCGCAGCTTTCGCAAATCGTTTTCGCGGCTGAACATCTTCGACTACTTCCGGTTCGGCATCGACGGCCTCGTCGGCAACGAGAGGGACCTCTTCGACGGATCCTTCTTCGTCACGATCATCGATCGTCTCGGCAATCGGAGCTTCGACGGCGGCGGGCGCCCCGGCAATCGGAGGCCGTACCGATGGCGCCGGCGGTGGTGCTTCGATCGATGTTCGCCGAGTTGTTCCACGGCGGCGGTTGACGACCACGACACCGAGGCCGAAAGCGATCACCAAGCCGACGAAGACCAGGAGAATGAGGGGTGCGTTGTTCATGTCGGTGCTTCCCTAGGAATTTTGATTGGCGCGCTCGACGATGACCTTCGACGAGCCGCCTGGCTGCATCGTGACGCCGAGCAGGCAGTCGGCAGCTTCCATCGTGCGCTTCTGGTGACTGACCACGAGCAACTGGGCGTCACGACGGAATTCGGCGAGCAAGCCGATGAACCGCGAGAGGTTCACATCGTCGAGCGCGGCTTCGACTTCGTCCATGACGTAGAACGGAGACGGGCGACTACGGAACACCGCGAACAGGAATGCCAGCGCCGTCAATGAACGCTCGCCACCCGACAGCAGCGACAGCTTCTTCACGTTCTTTCCGCCGGGCTTCGCTTCGACCTCGATGCCGGTGTTCAGCAAGTCTTCGGGCAATGTGAGCGCGAGCTTGCCCGAACCACCCGGGAACAACATTCCGAAGAGTTCGCGGAAGTTCTGGGCAACATCGTTGAATGCCGACCCGAACACCGACTGAATTTCTTCGTCGACCGCCTTGATCACGCGCAGCAGATCACGGCGTGTGTTGCGCACGTCCTCCAATTGCGCTTCGAGGAATTCATGCCGCTTCTGAAGTTCGGTGAATTCCTGAAGCGCCAACGGGTTGATAGGGCCCATCAAACGAAGTTCGCGTTCGAGATCGCGCACACGTGCGATCGGCGTGATTCCCTCGGGAATCATCGGCTCTTCCGCCGCCTCGGCAACTTCGGGTTCGACCTCGAGGTCGCGCCTGAGAGCCTCGACTCCGGCCTCGAGTCGCATGCGCACCTCGGCCTCGTCGATCTCGAAACGACGACCCCGTTCGCGCTGTTCGTCGAGTTCCTTTTCCGTGGCAGTTCGTTCGCGACGTGCGGTGTCGAGACGTGCCGCAACCGCACGAACCTCGTCACTTTGACGTCGGCGCGCTTCGTGAAGTTCGCCCAACAGCGCCTCGGTCGATATGCGGTGGCGATCGACAAGATCGCTGAGACGCACGATGGCATCGAACGATCGCTCGATTCGCATGCGTTGCTCGGCGACTTGTGCGCGCGCAGCTGCATCGGCGGTGAGTCGCGCTTCGGTTTCGCGCAGACGGCGCTCGACGAACTGTTGACGTTCACGCAGACCAACGGACTTCAATTCGAGGTCTTTGCGACGAAGTGCCAGGGCCGAAGCTTCGGCCTCGATTCCCGCTCGCGCTGCTCCGATTGCCCGCATCGTTTCGGCTTCGAGTGCCTCGTCGGCTTCGAGGCGCGGAAGAACGGCCTCGAGTTCGGCAAGACGCGTCGACGCACGTTCGCAGCGGCCAGAAACGTCGTCACGTTGCGAACGAACGGCATCGAGTTCGGCGATGACTTCGCGGCGCTCGGACGTGACGCGCTGGAGACTTTCGGCCGCCCCGAGACGGGCCCGAGTGAGCTGTTCGTGTCGTCGTTCGGATTCAGCCAATGTGTCGCGCGCAGTTTGCAGTTCCGCACGCGCGCGAGCCAACTCGCTTGCCCGGCGCTCCGCCTCGGCGGAGGCAACGGCTTGGCGCTGCGAAGCATCTTCGAGTGCGGCAGCGGTAACGGCACCGGACTGTGCGCCGAGACGCCAACCAGAAGAACCGAAACGATCACCGCGCCGCGTCACGACATGCAGTGAGGGATTACCGACTGCGATGTCGATTGCGGCACCCCACGAGTCGGCCACGACGCATCGAGCAAGCAGTGTGTCGAGAAGCGCATCGATTGAGCTTGCATCGCCACCTGCTGCGGCACGAACGACCGAACGCACCGGGCGAGAACCAAATGGCGCTGCGACAGATTCGACGTGAACGCCACCGAGAGCCAATACTGCCCCGTTGACGTTCCGCGAATCGAGCGAGGCAAGCGCATTGCGTGCGGCGGACGCATCGCGCATGACGATTCCGGCGACTGCATCACCCAGTGCCGCGTGCACCGCGGCCTCCCACTCGTCGTCGATCGTGATGAGGTCGACGAGTGCGCCCACGACCCCGTTGACATCGCTGAGATGCTGGAGGCCTGCCCGACTACGGGTCGTCTCCAAAGCCTCGCGCAACACTTCGACGCGCGCGTTCCAGTGCGCCAAATCCGCGGCCGCTGCAGAGTTCGCCTGAGATGCGGACTCGAGCCCACCCTCGGCAAGCGAACGTCGCTCGGATTGGCCGCGCACTTCTTCTTCGATCCGCGCTGCTGCCCCTTCGGCTGACTCGTATTCGTTTCCGAGTCGTTCGACGTCTGCCGCAAGCCGCATCGCGCGGTCTTCCAACTGAGCAATACGAGTCGCAACGCGTTGAAGTTCGGCCCGATCGCGTTCGTCGTTCGCCCGAAGCGTGCGCAACTCACCACGAACCTCGGCCGCGGCGCTGGCCGCAATCGGCGTTGGCATGGCCGGTGTTTCATCTTCACCGGCGGCTTCACGTCGCAGGTTGAAGTCAGCTTCGTCCGACTCGAGTGCGCCTCGTTCGGGTTCGACCAAGGCAAGGTCTGCCTCGACGGTGTCGAGTTCGGCGCGCAAAGCGGCGGCATCGGCCTCGAGAGATGCCATGACGTCGGCATCCATGAACTGGCTGCGATCGCGCTCCATCGAGCGTCGACGTTCGGCCAAGAGTGCGGCGATACCGCGGGCACGTTCACGTAGTTGTTCGACACGAACGAGTTGATCACTGACGCCCGTGTCGCCGAGTGCCGTGAGTTCAGCCTCGGACGAAAGAACGAGTGTGTCGAGTTCGGCGAGCTTCGAGCGCAGGGCCTGCTCGATTTGCGCCGCAGCAGTCTTGTCGCCGGCCAAAGAGACGAGTCGGGAGCGCAAAGATGCGATTTCACGACCCGCGACGTAGATCTGCAAGGCCTTCAGCTCGGTCACGAGCTCGCCATGGCGACGGGCAGCCTCGGCCTGCCGTTCGAGCGGCCTCAACTGCCGCCGTACTTCGCGAATCAGGTCTTGGACGCGCAACAGGTTGGCCTCGGTGCTGTCGAGTCGCCGTTCAGCCTTCTCTTTGCGCTTGCGGTACTTCAGAACACCCGCAGCTTCTTCGATGATCGCACGCCGATCTTCGGGACGCGCGTTCAAGACGGCATCAATTTGGCCCTGGCTGATGATCACGTGCTGTTGACGACCAACTCCGGCATCGGAGAGGAGCTCTTGGACGTCGAGCAGGCGACATTCCACACCGTTGATCGAATATTCGCTCTCACCCGAGCGAAAGAGCGTGCG
Organism: Actinomycetota bacterium; assembly: GCA_041159045.1. Taxonomy (GTDB): domain Bacteria; phylum Actinomycetota; class Acidimicrobiia; order Acidimicrobiales; family Ilumatobacteraceae; genus F1-20-MAGs119. The sequence goes on along the minus strand of JBEBAF010000109.1, from coordinate 6,126 downwards.
CCCCACGGTGACCTCGGTGAACTCGATCGGCAGAAGACCCGCCGAGTTGTCGAGTGTCAAAACCACTTCGGCACGGCCGAGGGCAGGACGCTTCTCGGTACCCGCGAAGATCACGTCGTCCATCTTCTGACTGCGCACCGCCGACGGCGCTTGAGCGCCGAGAACCCACGCAATCGCGTCGACGACGTTCGACTTACCCGAGCCGTTCGGTCCGACCACCACGGTCACGCCGGGCTCAAGTTCCATCACCGTTGTGTCGGCGAAAGACTTGAAGCCTTTGATGGTCAGGGACTTGAGGAACACAGCGACCCGAACTTACAAGATCGACCCGATCTTCGGGGAAAGCCGACGGTCAGCGCTGACAGATCGGGCAAAAATGCGTCGATCGTCCTGCTCCGACGACTCGCCGAATGACACCACGGCCGCAGGTCACGCACCGCTCCCCCTCACGTGCGTACACGCGGTGTTCGGTCTGAAAAATGCCCTCTCGCCCGAGTGCATCGACGTATTGCGTGTCGGCAAGAGTCGAGCCACCGGCGGCAACCGCCTCGTTGATCACTTCGAGGGTTGACGCGTGCAACAGCCTCAGTTGCTTCACCGTGAGTTCACTGACCGGCCTGTCCCAACGAAGACGTGATCGATGCATGATCTCATCGGCGTAGATGTTGCCGATTCCGGCGATGATCGACTGATCCAAGAGCGTCGCTTTGAGACCACGGCGACGCGCGCCGAGTGCACGTCGAAACGACTCGAAGGTGAAATCGTCAACCAACGGATCGAGACCGAGTCGCCCGATTTCGGGAACGAGATCGTCGTCGGGGTTGAAGACGACGACTTCGCCGAACGTGCGCGGATCGACAAAGCGCAATTCGATCGGCTGATACCCGTGCTTTTCGAGGCGCAGAATGACGTGCGTGTGTTTCTCTCGCGCTTCGTCCGGCGCAACGAGCAACAATCGGCCGCTCATTCTGAGATGCACCATCATCGAATTACCGTTCGCCAGATCGAACAAGAGATACTTCCCTCGTCGACGAGTCGCAACGAAGGTTTCGCCGAGAAGGCCCGACCTGACCACGTGTGCACCGGTTCGACGGACGCTGCGCTCGCGCCCAACGTCGACTCTCGTCACCGTCGCGCCGACAACCGCGTCGTGCACGCTGCGACGGACGGTTTCGACTTCCGGCAATTCGGGCATGCGACTCAGTCGACGTCGGCGATGGGCAAGTCGCCCAATGCGATTTCGGCGGCTCGCTGTTCGGCAGCCTTCTTTGACGGCCCGATTCCGACACCACGAATTTTCCCAACACTCACGGTTGCGGTGAACGTTTTCGCGTGGTCGGGACCATCGCTGTCGACTTCGTAGCGCGGCGCCGGCAAACCCGCACGTGCGGCCCGCTCTTGGAGAACGGTCTTGGCATCGAGCCGATCGATGTTTGGAAGTGCACGCTCCATCTCGGGCAACAGGAGTCGTTTGACCTTTTCATAGGCCACCATTGGGCCCGCGTCGAGATACATCGCGCCGATGACGGCTTCGAACGCATCCGAGAGAATCGACGTCTTTTCGCGGCCACCTGCGGCATCCTCTCCTTTGCCCAGCAAAAGTGCCGGGCCGATGTCGACGCGACGTGCGAGTTCGGCCAATGCGTTCGCATTGACGACACTCTTGCGCAGGTCGGTGAGTCGGCCTTCGGGCAAGTCGTTGAACGTGCCGAAGGCGACATCAGCCACCACCCAGCCAAGAACCGCATCGCCGAGAAATTCGAGTCGCTCGTTCGATTCGGGTGCTTCGTTTTCGGCCTGCCACGAACGATGCTGCATTGCCCTCACGAGCAAAGTCGGATCGCGGAATTCGTGGCCGAATCCGGCCGCGAGACGCGCGAGGGCGTCAGGATCCGGATGAGACGCGCCCGTAGACATAGTCAACGGCATCTCGCACGGTCTTCAGGTCTTGGAGATCTTCGTCATCGATGCGGAAGTTCGCGACGATGTCAGCGAGCTCTTCCTCGAGGGCTTCGACAAGTTCGATCAGGGCAAGCGAGTCGGCGTCGAGGTCGTCGACGAACGACTGTCCTTCACTGATCGCACCGGGGTCGATCTCGAGAATCTCTGACAGCTGGTCGCGGACGATTGCGAACACACCCGCGCGGTCGATAGCTGCCATCGTGATCCTCCTGGAAAGTACGGACTGAAGTGAATGAGTTGCGAGCCGAGCTATTGCCCGGACGCTTCTGACAATAGACCGATCGCGGTGCGAATCTCTTCGACCATTCGACAATCGACCATTTCTTTGGCCACCTTGATGCCGTTCAACATGGCGCGAGCCGAAGATGAGCCGTGCGAGATGATGCACACACCGTCGACACCGAGAAGGATCGCGCCACCGTAGGTATCGGGATCGAGCGACTCGTAGAGCGGCAACAACGCGGGCAACAGCGCATCAGCGTGAATCTTCAATTCCGGCGCACCGAACGCCCCGAACAACGCCTTGACGACGGTCTTCAGGCTGCCTTCGAGAGTCTTCAAAACGACATTGCCCGTGAAACCGTCGGTCACGACAACGTCGACGTCGGGGGTCATGATGTCGCGGCCCTCGACGTTGCCGATGAAGTTGATGCCGCTTGCCGCGGCGAGCAATTCGTAGGCCTCTTTGCGAAGTGTGTCGCCCTTGCCCGGTTCTTCACCGATCGACAGAAGCCCAACGCGCGGTTTGTCGATGCCGAATCGACGAGTGGCGTAGATCGAACCCATGACACCGAACTGCACCAGCCAGTCGGCCTGCACTTCGGCATTTGCGCCGGCATCGAGCAGGACGGTCGGCGTGTGTCCGGGCACCGGAATCGGAGTCGCGATGGCCGGACGATTCACGCCCTTCACGCGGCCCATACGCAACAGTGCCGACGCCATGGTGGCTCCGGTGTTTCCGGCAGAGATCATTGCGCTTGCTTTTCCGTCGCGCACCGCCTCGGCCGCGCGGACCAACGTGGAATCCTTCTTGCGACGCACCCCGCCGGCCGGGTCTTCATCCATCGCGATGACTTCGCTGGCTGGAATCAAGGGAAGACCCGAAATGTCGACCTTGGTCAGGGACTGGAGGTTCTCGGGACCGACCACTGCGCAGGGAATACCTGCCGCAACTGCGTCGAGAACACCTTGGAGGATTTCATCGGGGGCTTTGTCGCCACCGAGCGCGTCAACCGCGACGGGCAAATTCACGGAACGAGATTAGGCGACTTCGACTGCGGTGCGACCCTTGTACCAGCCACAACCGCCGCAAACGACGTGGGGCTTCTTGGCGGCTCCACAACGGGGGCACACACTGCGCGACGGCAGACCAACACGCATGTTGGCGGACTTGCGGCTGTGGGTCTTCGCCTTTGACTTCTTTTTCTTGGGTACAGCCACGATGTTCTCCGTCGGACGTATGAAGTAGCCCCGAGAGGTTATCGGCGACCGCCTGTTTTCGGCTACCGGTCGGGGAACTTGTCCCTCAGGCCCTCGAGAGCGGCCCACCGGGGGTCGCTCGCCCCGACCGTGCAGCCGCATTCCGCCTCGGCAGGGTTCGACCTGTCGGCTCCGCACACCGGGCAGAGACCAGGGCAATCAGGGCGACACAGGGGTGCGTCGGGCAACGCAAGCAGCAGGTGCTCGCGGACGAGCGGAGCCAGATTCAGCTGTTCACCTTCGAGTAGGTAGGCATCGGGGTCGGTGACCTCGCGCTGGTAGAGCTCGCCGATGGTGACCTCAACGCGATCGGCGACCGGCTTCAGGCACCGGCGGCAAAGGTCGTGAAATTCGGCCGAAAGTGAACCATGGACGACGATGCCCGAATTCGATGATTCGAGGTGGAATTCGATGTCGATGTCTTGCGGCCTGACGCGCTCGTCACCGAGGTCGAGGAGTTGCGAATCGACCGCCGTCGCGATGTCTTTCGTGTTGCCGACACGACGGAGAACCTCGGCGGCATTGACGACGAGACCCGAAAGCGGCGACGGCATGACGACTTCCCAAATGCGTTCTTAGAAGCGATCTTGGTCGAAGAATCCCTGGATCTCACCCGAGGGGTCGGTGGGTTGCGGTTCGGGTTCCTGATCACCGATTGCAAGGCGCTGACGACCGGTGGCGACGGTTTTCATCAGACGGTCGAGCAGGATTTCGAAACTGCCCAGACGCTGATCGAGGAAGTCCTCCATCTCCATGCGGAGGCGGCGGGCATCGGCTTCGGCGTTTTCCAGCACGGTGCGTGCCCGCGATTCGGCCTGCCGCACCACTTCGGTGCGCTGCACCATGCGCTCGGCCTGAACACGTGCCGCGTCGAGGATTTCGTCGGCTTCACGTCGCGCCTTGGCGACGAACTCTTGCTTCTCTTTGATCATCCAACGTGCTTGACGGAGTTCTTCCGGCAGACGTGCGAGTGCATCTTGGAGAATTTCGATGATTTCGTCACGGTCGATACGCGGGGTGCTTGAAAGCGGCATGTTCGGCGCCGACGCGATGATGTCGACGGCGCGGTTGAGCAACGCTTCGGCATCACCCATCTGTGGTTCAACCGGGCGAGGCGCGAAGCCGTCACCGAATTCGTCGTCGAAGTCGTCGTATTCATCGTCGTAGCTCATGCGAAGATCTCCTTTAGGGCAGCCGCGACATTGGCAGGCACCATCGACGAAGGATCCCCACCGTACTGTGCGATCTCTCTGACAAAGCGGCTGCTGACCGAAGTGCGTTCAGGACTGCACGGCAAGTACACCGTCTGTACACCGGCTACGGCAAGGTTCGTGTGGGCCATTTGCTGTTCGATTTCGAAGTCGCCGGAATTGCGCAGCCCCTTGACGATGAAGTCGACGCCGGCGGCTTTCGCTGCATCAACGGCGAGGCCCGGAAATGCCTGCACCGTGTACTTGCCTGCACACGGCCCGTCGGCAAGCGCGCCATGAATGAGGTGAACGCGCTGATCGACCGTGAATACCCCGCCGTGCTTCTCGGGGTTGTGAAGTATCGCAATCACGACGTGCCCGAAGAGACCGGCGGCCTGCTCGATCACGTCGATGTGTCCGAGATGTATCGGATCAAAGCTTCCCGGATAGAGAACTTTCGTCATGCAGCATCAACGGTACAACCGATGTGGCTAGTCGGTGCTGAATTTGCGACTTGTTGCGGAAACAAAGAAGCCGACGGCGGTCCGCCCATAATCGCGTGAACGCAGACATAGCCACCCCGGAGGCGGTGTCGCATGGATGTCCGCCCCGGTTTCCGTTTCGGCAACCAGCACGGCTTCGGGCGAGGCCTCGAGAACTACCGAGAAAAGTTCGGGCCATGACGTGAATCCGTAGGGCGGATCGGCGAGAACCAATTCGGCTCCCGAAACATGCAAGCGAATGCGATCGGCGGAACCACCGGACACGTCGCGCAACAAGTCGGTGGTGACGATCGTCGATCGCGATGCCAAGCCAAGCGCCTCGATATTCGCCCTCAGTACTTGAAGTGCGATCCGATCGTTTTCGACGAACGTGCAGTGTTTCGCACCACGCGAGAGAGCCTCGATCCCGAGAGCACCCGAACCCGCGAAGAGATCGACGACCACCGCATCGACAACCACGCCCATACTTCCGAGTGAGTTGAAGATCGCCTCACGAACTTTGTCGGTCGTGGGTCGGGTCACTTGTTGCGACTTCGAATGATTCTTCGACTCGGGCGGCCCATCGATTCGGCGCCCACGAAGTTCACCGGCAACCACACGCATGACAGCCAGTCTGTCAGGCAATAATCAGGGGCGTGCGGTCACCCCTTTCCGAAATCATTTGCGTCGATTGCGGCGGCACCGCCCATCTCATCACCCCGCCACGTGAAGACAACGTCTGGATGGTGGGCGAATTCGTTGCCTACCGCTGCAGCGACTGCCTCGACCGCTGGGACATCCAACTGACGATCGAAGATCTTCACGACCCCGACGATGCTGCGGTCGAGCATCTGGGGCTGTCCGACGACCGTTAGCCGCGCGTGACGAATTCCTTCTCGTCGGCTTTCAGAATGAGTTCGATCTCCTGCCGGAAGTCCGGATGCGCTTTCAGCGTCGGGTCGTCACCGACGATGCCGATCGCAACTGCGCGCGCCGCATCGATGAGGTCGCGG